>NZ_CAJZIE010000007.1:0-43852 GCF_916049665.1 uncultured Rothia sp.
TGACTGCCCATAGCCTTCGGCTTCCGGGCGTTATCTAGCTATCGTTAGTTGGCGGGCTCGTCAAATTCCAGGCCGAGCAGCGCGTTCTCAACGATTTCGGTCAGTGCCGGGTGAATCCAGTACTGGCCGCGTGCGAGGGTGCGCGCATCCATGCCGAAGCTCATTGCCTGCAGCAGCGGCTGGATGAGCACGGAGGACTCTTCGCCGACCAGGTGCGCACCGAGCAGCTCACCGTTGTCCTTGCGGGCAATCAGCTTGCACAGGCCGGTCTTGTCTTCCATTGCCCAGCCGTAGGCGGTGTCGCCAAAGTTCTGTGCCTTGACGGTAATCTCATAGCCTTCACGCTCAGCCGCCTGGCGTGCCTGCTCTTCGGTCATGCCGACTACGGCAATCTGCGGGTTGGTGAAGACAGCACCGGGTACGTAGCGGTGGTCGCTGGCGCGCAGGTCCTCGGGGTGGCTGAGGTTGTGCTGCACGACGCGTGCCTCGTGGTTTGCCACGTGCTTGAGCTGGTAGCGACTGGATACGTCACCGAGGGCGTAGACGCCGGGTACGGGTGCGCCGTTGTAGAGCACGCGCTGGTACTTGTCGACGCTGAGCTGACCGCCATCCTGCACGTCGAAGTAGTTCTTCGCGTTGAGGGTGTCGGTATTGGGGCGACGGCCGGTTGCCACGAGCACGGCGTCCGCCGGAATTTCGAGCAGTTCCTCGCCGTTCTCGGTGGTGCGCTTCGCTACGACGGTCACGCTGCCGTCGGCGTTCTCGCGGATTTCGGAGAGGCCAGCATTCTTGACGATGTTCCACTGCTTGCTTGCGGCTTCTTCGAAACGTGCCACGACCTCTTCATCCACGCCGCGTAGCAGACGGGAGGAACGGTTCAGCTGGGTTACCTCGGTGCCGAAGGCGGAGAAGACGTGGGAGAACTCTGCCGCAATCACGCCGCCGCCGATGACGACCATGCGTGCGGGCAGTTCATCCATGCGCATGACGTTGTCGTTGGTGTAGACCTTGGAGGAGTCAATACCGGGCACGGGAGGCAACACGGCGCGCGAACCCGCCGCAATCACAATCTGGCGGCCCTGCAGGCGGGTGCCGTCGGTCAGCTCGATGGTATGGGAGCCGACGAAGCGCGCGTACTGGTCGTAGAAGTCCACGTTGGGCAGACCGGCACGCCAGTTGCGGCCGCCTTCAGAAATCTGGTCAATGCGGGATGCGAAGATACGGTCACGAATCTGCGCCCAGTGCACGGCGTCCACGTGTGCGTCGACGCCCAGGTGCTTGACCTCGCGGGTCTTCTGCGCGATGGTTGCCGGGTAGACGTACATCTTGGTGGGGATGCAGCCAACGTTCAGGCAGGTGCCGCCGAAGATGCCGCCGTCGACCAGGGCGACCTTCTTGTCGTCCCATTCGGGGCCGATGAGGGTGTTGCCGGATCCGGAGCCGATGACGATGAGGTCGTACTGTGCTACGCCGTCAATGCGTTCTACGTTCTCGATGCTCATGTGGTCCTCTCGTTTAAGATGTTGAGGCTGGGCTCGTTCCCAGCGTGCCCCTCGATGACGGGCTTATTTCTGTTACTGCCACTATAACGCGTGGAGGGTCTGGACTATTCCCAAGAGCTCATCTCATTGCCTGTTGATACGCAAAAGTGCGCCGCCCCAAAGAACACAGCACTGAGAACACGGCTGTTTCTTGAGAAGGCGCGCTCAAGCATTGAAACTATTCGAGCCCGCGGATTAGTAAGGCTTAGATGTCTGCGCCCAGATACCTGCGATTAGAGATCAGCCATGAGCCCTGCCAGCAGACGGGTGAAGTCAATGGCGGGGTCGACCGACTCTTCGTCGGGCCAAAAATGAATCGGGTATGCGGCGCCCTGGGCACGCTGCAGCACGGGGCTTTCAGCGAGCACGGGTTCTGCTACGAGCTCGCCGAAGAGGGAACGCATTTCGTCGCGGCGGTAGCGGTGTTCGCTGTCGTTGGGGCGCATCTTGTTGATAATGACGCCCGCGCCGTCGATGCTGATGCCGCTTTCCTGCTGAAAACGCACGATGGCGCGCAGAGTTCGTTCGGTACCCGCCACGGAGAAGAGGGAGGGCTCGGCGACCGAGAGGATACGCTCACTCACCGCCCAGCCCATCGAGGACAGGGTTCCGAGGAACGGCGGGCAGTCAATCAGGATCACGTCATAGGCGTCCGCTGCCGCGTCCACCATGCGCTTGAAGCGGCGGATAAACGGTGCCGCTTCCTGACGGTCCACGAGGGTGGAACGCGCCGAGCCGCGCGCGACCTTCACGCTACCGGTGGTCACGGGGTTATTGGTCAGCAGGGTGGGCTTGCCGACAAGCGCATTCCAGGAGGAGCTACCGGCTTCCTCCGCGAAGGCGCGCTCATTAGAGCTAGCAATCAGGGAGGCGACGTCGGGGATGGTTTCATCCACCGCCAGACCGGTGCTGGCGTCGCCATGGGGGTCGAGGTCAATAACGAGTGTGGAGAGTCCGCTGTGTAAAGCCGCGGAGGCAAGCCCCAAAGTGATGGACGTTTTGCCGACGCCACCTTTGAGGCTGCTGATACTGACGATGCGGGGCATGCAGGTCCCTTTTATGAGTGAGGTGTAATGCCCCTTTATTTTAGCGAATCTTCGCTTTTCTTCCGGCTCTGACAGGGGTGTATCTTGAGTTTTTTCTCAAGTGGGCATTGAATATTCCCTCGGGCTTAAAGCTTCAGCCCGCGCTCGCCACCTGGCGGGTGGTAAACGCGGGCTGTTCTAAGTTTTATGTTTTATGCCTGTGCGCGGCGGGCACGGCGGGCGGCGAGTTCGTCGCCTTCGAAGTTTTCGTGCATTTCTTCGCCGGGCTGGCCGTTGAGGTTCATTTCGATTTCGCGCCAGACGCGGCCGATAGCGATACCGAAGACGCCCTGTCCCGCCTGAACCAGGTCAATAACCTCGCTCGGGGAGGTGCATTCGTAGACGGTGGTGCCATCACTCATCAGGGTGATGTTCGCGAGGTCGTCAATGCCGCGGGTACGCAGGTGCTCGATGGAGGTGCGAATCTGTTGCAGGGACACGCCGGTGTCGAGCAGACGCTTCACAATCTTGAGTACGAGTACGTCGCGGAAGCTGTAGAGGCGCTGGGTACCGGAGCCGGAGGCGCCACGCACGGTGGGGACGACCAGGTCGGTGCGTGCCCAGTAGTCGAGCTGACGGTAGGTGATGCCGGCTGCCTTGCAGGCGACGGCGCCACGGTAGCCGAGGTTCTCCTCGACAACAGAGACAGGGTCGGTGAAGAGTACGCCCTGTTCACCGCGCGGAGGCGGTGCTACAGGAAAGAGGGTGTCGAAGCCATCCAGGGGCTGATCAAAGCCCTGGGGTGCGTGCGTGGTTGCGGCCTCGCCTGCATTTTCGGCTACATGCTGCTCTAGCACGGTCCCTCCTTTTCGTTAAACCCTTTTAAGTGCTTCACCGCGCCCTATCAAATGCGGTCGATATCGTTCCGGTGTAGACCCGAGTTTCGGGTGAGATTCTAGGGGTGAGCCTTGGAATCTGCGTCTATGATTCGCGCGGTTCCTCTCGGTTCCGGCGCGGTTTTCAATGCTACACATTGGTTCGACAATACGATTCGCGGAACACGACTCGATGTGCGACCGATGCGCGATAGGCGCGGTTGTTCAATCTATTTTAACTGATAGAGGGCTCTACTTAAAATTGAACCCACCGGAGCGAATGATCTTTTCGGATTCATTCGTACCTCTTTAACGCCGTGTAGGGGCGCTCCTCCCCGACTATTGCTTTCGCTTCCTCTGGGTATCTGCCCACGCATAGCGGGAGTTTAAAAAGTAAATGCGTACGGATAGGTAGTCCGTACGCATTTACAGCTGAGTTGAGTGAATAGCCTTGGCAGGCCGGGAGCCCCCTGGTAAGAAAGCTCTTCGTGTTGGACGAAGGGGTAGAAATTCCGAGCGTGCCAGCGTCGGCTTCGTCCAAGTCTAGAGGCCGCTACCCGTTGGTGGGAGTAGGGACTATAGAGGGAATCACCGTGGTCAGCGGTGTTTCCCGATAGGAAATCCCCGTTTGGGGAGAGCGGTAGAACCGCTCAGGGTTTACGAGTGGCAGACTGTCCGGTAGTCTGCGTCTTCGTCGCCTACTCGTAGGTAGGCATTGCCGATTCGACCAGGGTTGCGTGCAACTGCAGGCACAACTTGCGAATCTTATCGGCACGTTCCTGCGCCTGAGCTTGGGAGGCTGCGTCACGGCGCGATGCCAGCGGAGCCACTGCGATTTCCACGAGGGAGATTTCGCGGTCTGCCGCAGACTTGAATGCGCGCAGGTGACGGGGCTGAATGCCGTGCTGGGTCAGCTCTGCGCTCACGCGGGCGATCAGCACATCGTAATCGGTGTACTCCACATCCGAGCCATCTTCGAGCAGTCCAAAGTCAATCAGCTCGCGGATCAGCTCGGGAGTGGTGTTAGCATATTCTGCCAGCTCGCGGAGGGTGTAGGTGCGACCTTCCTGCTCGTCCGGTCCGAGGACGGTATCCAGGACGTCTTCACTTACGGTGGCAGGCATGGAGTTCAGCACGCGACCGGCTTCGAGGTCCTCCAGATGCTGACGGATAACCTTGAGCGGCATGTAGTGATCGCGCTGCATGGTGAGAATGTAGCGCAGGCGCTCAATATCAGTCTGGGAGTACTTGCGGTAACCGGTTTCGGTACGGCTGGGGTGCACCAGGCCGCGCTCCTCCAGGAAGCGAATCTTGGAGGCGCTAATACCGGGGAACTCCAGGTCGAGCTGACTAAGAACCTGACCAATGGTCCGGCTCTTAACGTCACGCGGGTTACGGTCAGAGTCGCCGTTCTCCACGTCCTCTAGTTCAACCTCAGCGTTAGTGAGGTTTTCATCGATGCGTGAGGTCATCTATGTCTTTCGGGTACTTTGTTCAGCCGATGTCGATACGAGCCGAAATTTGAGTGAGTGGCTCGTTCCCCCGGTCGGGAGTCTCGCTTCGTGCCGAACATCTTTGCTTAGTGTTGAGAGTGTGATAGATAAGTTCAGTTGTTTATCACGAAATGATAAACCGCAAACCTTCGAGACAATCTTATAGCCTCACAAGGCATTTTGCTATTTAGTTCGCCCTTTTCAGGGGCTTTTTGAACCCAAAAATAGCCACACAATCAAACACTATCCAGTAGAGACAGTACCAATTTTAGCAAAATTCCAATGCTTCGAACACGTATATCTCATATTGGACTGCTTTACGGGGAAAATTTTATCTTCTCGCGATAGTTGAAGTTTTCATCACATTTAACTTGAAAGAGGCTCCCACTAGGGGTTTAGCCTTCTTTCAAGCCCCTCAGACGGCTTCAGAGACCCTCAAGATGAACCTTATATGCGCCCGTTTATTTGCGTTTGTGTGCACTTTAAATGAAAAACGGCGAGACCAATCAGTCTCGCCGTTTCATCAGTACGTACCTCTCATGCTGAGGAACGCCAAAGCTATAGAGTCTATCGACTTAGAGCTTAGCCAGCTCAGCCTTGTATGCCTCTGCATCCAGCAGGTTAGCCAGGTCATCAGCGTTCTCGGGGCGAATCTCAACGATCCAGCCCTCGCCGTAAGGATCGGAGTTGACCAGTGCGGGGTCATCCTCCAGACCCTCGTTGACAGCAACAATCTCACCGGAGATGGGAGCAAAGAGGTCAGAGACAGACTTGGTGGACTCAATCTCACCGAAGCTATCCTCAGCAGCTACAGAGTCGCCAACGGAGGGAAGGTCGACGTAGACGACGTCACCCAGTGCATCCTGAGCGTGGTCGGTAATACCAACACGGACGGTGCCCTCAGCGGTGAGAGCGGAAACCCACTCGTGCTCAGAAGTGTAAGAGAGTTCTGCGGGAACGTTGCTCATAGCAGCGGTGTCCTTTCAGTGTGTTCTTGCGTAGCGCGGACCTTCCCGCGCACGGTTCCGTTCCGCGTGTGGGATTGCGAAACGTCCTACACCAATTATCACATAAGAAGTAACGCGGGGCACGTTCAAACACCCCCGTACCATTTCTATGACGCTATTTTTCCTCTTCTTCCCCGTGCACCTAAGCATCCGTCTCTTATCGACCTCTAGGCGCCTCTCTATTAATTCACTTTTACGCCCCCCCACCCCTGGGCCCACTCCCCTATATCGGGGAGTAGCAGAGACGCAAAAAAGCTCAGGGCCCCACACCACAAGGGTGCAAGGCCCTGAGCCTAAAGACTAGAGAGCTAAGCTCTCACAGCGTCTTAGCGGGAAGAAATGACGCGCTCGGAGAAGCGGTTCGGGTTACCGAAACGGTGTGCAGTAATCGAAACAGCCTGCTCGCGGAGGAAGGGCAGCATCTCGATACGGCCAGCCTCGGTGACCGGTGCGAAGTACACTGCAACATCCGGGCGACCACCCAGTGCCGAGTAGATGGACTTCACGTCGTTACCGATGTAGCGGATACGAGTGCCTTCCAGCGGGGTACCAGCCAGTGCGCGAACCGGGGTCTTAGCGTTCGAAGCCAGGTACTCGCGGAACTGAGCGTCCGACTTGACCTCGTACTTGACACCCTTGTTCTCCAGGACGCCGCGGACGTCGACCGGCAGGTCCTTACCGACGGACAGAGCAACCGGTGCGTTAGCTGCCAGACCGGCGAGCACAACGCGCAGGGTCTCTGCGGGCGATGCGGACTCGTCTGCACGAACCAGAACCTGGGTGGGTACGTAGCGCAGGATGTTGCGCTCGACGCCCAGCTTCGAGGGATCGTGACCGAAGCCGAACTCGGTGTCCCAAGCGTGTGCGTCAGAGGAGACGCCGCGCTTGATGAACGCGAAGTCATCGCGCTTGCCCAGCTCGGAGTTCTCGATGGTAGCCAGGGTCTCGCGGACGGTCACCGACTGGGTGGTTGCGGTCGCGGTTGCCTGTGCGGGCTCCCAATCGGACAGAGCGATCAGGTAGCTGGGGCCACCAGCCTTGGTACCGGAACCCACGGTGGACTTCTTCCAACCACCGAAGGGCTGACGCTGAACGATTGCACCGGTAATTGCACGGTTGACGTACAGGTTACCTGCCTGGACCTTGGAGAGCCACAGCTCGAGCTCGTCAGCATCCAGCGAGTGCAGGCCTGCGGTCAGACCGTAGTCGGGTGCGTTCTGCAGCTCGATTGCCTCTTCCAGGGTGTCAGCGGTCATGATACCCAGGATGGGGCCGAAGTACTCGGTCATGTGGTACTCGGAACCGGGCTTGACGCCTTCACGAACACCGGGGCTCCACAGACGGCCAGTCTCGTCCAGTTCCTTGGGCTGAACGAGCCAGCGCTCGCCCGGGCCGAGGGCGGTCAGACCGCGCAGCAACTTCTCTTCCGGCTTCTGAACAACGGGGCCCATCTCGGACTCGATGTCCTGCGGGTGTGCCACGTGCAGGGAGCTGACGGAGTCAAGCAGCTGACGGCGGAAACGCTCGGACTGTGCCACGGAGCCAACCAGGATGACGGTGGAGCCAGCGGAGCACTTCTGACCTGCGTGGCCGAATGCCGAGTAGACGACGTCCTTGACGGCGAGGTCGATGTCAGCGTTCGGGGTGACGATGATGGAGTTCTTACCCGAGGTCTCACCGAACAGGGGCAGGTCATCACGCCAGGAGCGGAAGAGCTCAGCGGTCTCGTAACCACCGGTCAGGATCAGGCGGTCAACCTCGGGGTGCGAGATGAGCAGCTTGCCTGCAGCGCGGTCAACAACCTTGACGAGCTTCAGAACTTCCTTGGGAACGCCTGCATCCCACATGATCTCTGCGATCAGGGCACCGGTGCGAGCGGTGATGGTTGCGGGCTTGAAGATGACAGCAGAACCTGCAGCCAGACCAGCCAGAACACCACCGGCGGGGATAGCGGTCGGGAAGTTCCACGGGGGAACAACCAGGGTCAGGTCAACGGACTTGGGCTTTGCGCCGTCAATCTTCTCGAGGTCCTCAGCCAGCATTGCGTAGTAGTATGCGAAGTCGATTGCCTCGGAGACCTCGGTGTCGCCCTGCTCCAGGGTCTTGCCAGCCTCAGCTGCCATAACCTCCAGCAGGTCACCGCGGCGCAGTGCGATAGCCTTACCGACCTTGCGCAGAATCTCTGCACGCTCGTGGCCGGAGAGCTTGCCCCATGCCTTACCAGCTTCCTCAGTTTCCTTGATCAGCTTCTCAGCCTCAGCCTCGCTGGTCAGCTCGTTAGCCTTGAGGGTGTCGATGCCCAGCTTGGTGGTCTTGGAACGCTCGAGGATTGCGCGGCCCCACTCGCGGTTACCGGAGAGTGCGGGGTCGGTGTCGGGGGTGTTCTCGAAGCGGCCGGCCGGCACGAAGACGTTGTCCTCGTTCTCGGTCAGACGGTTCTGGGTGCGCTTGGAAGCGGGAACCTCGTCGGTGACGGAGTTCAGTGCACGCATGAAGCGGTCCTCTTCGCGCTTGAAGATGGACTCGTCGGTTGCCAGGTCGAAGATACCGGACATGAAGTTCTCGGAGGAAGCATTCTCCTCGAGACGACGGATCAGGTATGCGATAGCAACGTCGAATTCCTTGGGGTTCACGACAGGCACGTACAGCAGCAGGTGGCCAACGCGGCGGCGGATGATCTCTGCCTGCTGCTCAGCCATACCAATCAGCATCTCGAACTCGACGCGATCCTTCACGCCGCGGTCCTCGGACAGCAGCAGTGCGAAAGCAACGTCGAAGAGGTTGTGGCCTGCAATACCGAGGCGGACGTTCTTCACGTGCTCGGGGCGCAGTGCGTAGTCCAGAACGCGCTTGTAGTTGGTGTCAGCAGCCTGCTTGGTGTCCCAGGTGGTCAGCGGCCAGCCGTGCATAACAGCTTCCACGATTTCCATGGAGAGGTTTGCACCCTTAACCAGGCGGACCTTGATGCCTGCGCCGCCAGCAGCAACGCGCTTTGCGGACCACTCCTGCAGGTGCTGCATTGCAGCCAGGGTGTCGGGCAGGTATGCCTGGAGCACGATGCCTGCTTCCAGGTCCTTCAGCTGGGGCTGGTCCAGGATCTTGGTGAATACCTCAATGGTGAGGTCCAGGTCCTTGTACTCCTCCATGTCCAGGTTGATGAACTTCTTGGGGGAGGAAGAAGCAGCCAGCTCGTACAGCGGGGTCAGGCGGCGAACAGCAGTCTCAACAACCTCGTCGAATGCCCAGTGCTGGTGGGGGCCGGAAACTGCGGACACCTTGATGGAGACGTAGTCAACGTCGTCACGTGCCAGCAGGCGCTTGGTCTCAGCCAGGCGGTGCTCTGCTTCCTTGTCACCCAGAACTGCTTCACCGAGCAGGTTAACGTTCAGGCGGTTACCGGTCTTGGTCAGCTCTGCGATAGCGTCGCCCAGCTTCTCCTCAGAAGCGTCAACAATCAGGTGACCGACCATCTCGCGCAGCACGCGACGTGCAACGGGAACGGTGGGCCATGCAACCTTGCCAGCCAGCTTGCCGCCGAAGCCAACAGCGGACTTCATGTACCAGGGCAGGAAGGAAGGTGCCAGACCGGAAATGCGGGAGAGGTTGCGGCCGGAGACATTGTCGTCTTCGGGGCGAATAACGCCATCAACAAAGCCGACGGTGAAGGGAAGACCATTGGGGTCCTTCAGAACACCGGCGAGCTGCTCAGCTGCGAAGGTGGGCTTGATCGACTGGGACTCGTTTACCCACTGGCGAACAAGCTGACGAGCTTCCAGAGCCATCTTCTGGTAGTGCTCAGATGCGAAAGGATGGGTCATCCTTGACTCCTAACTATCTTACTGTGTGCGGTGCACACCACGTTTGGCGATGTCTCTATTTCACCACAAAAGGGTAATAAATACCTCATTAGAAAAACTGAATGTTTTTTCCAAAATCCATTTAGTTTTTCTAAATGATTGTGCGGTGAGGTTTTCACCCCGCGCCCCCTCCGAACCTCCTGTTCGAAGAGACAAGGTGAAGTTTGTAGCGACATCGCTATCCATCTCTCTCAGGCTAGCACTTTCAGAAAGCAAATACCGAACCGATTTCGTAACAATCGAACACTTCAAAACCAGTCCCAAAAGCATCTTCGGCTCTAAGAATCATCACATTCAGCGCGAAAATACTCGCTACACAAGCCAACATGCCGGCACCCCACTTCAGTCGTCTCAAAAAGAGCCGGCCAGAAGCCCGCGCGGTACCATAGACAAGAGTCCACGATGAGAGACGCACCACGGAAGAACTCAGAGGCACAATCTGCAGAACAACCGGGCGCGCCAGGGAGGAAACACATGTCAATCTACGACATCCGACGCATGCAAATGCTCCTCGAAATCCAAGAACGCGGCACCGTCATCGCTGCCGCAGAAGCGCTCAGCCTCACCCCCTCCGCCGTCTCCCAGCAGATTGCCACCCTCGAAAAAGAAACCGGCACCCCGCTTCTGCAGCGCATCGGCAGGCGCGTACAGCTCACCAGCGCCGGACTCATCATCGTCGACAGCGCCCGCAGCATCCTGCGCGAACTCGACCGCATGCAAACCTCCGTCGCCAACCTCACCGGCGAACCCGCAGGCATGGTCCGCCTCGCAATCTTCCAGTCCGCGGCCTTCGCATTGCTACCGGAAACCCTCAGCTACCTTGCCGAACACGCACCCTCACTCACGCTGCAAGTACTGCAAATCGACCCCGAAACCGGAACCTCACTCACCCGAAGCCGCGAATACGACATGGTGCTCTCCGAAGCCTACCCGCACCACCACATCCCCGAATACCCCGAACTGCACTCCGAGCTGCTCACCGAAGACCCGCTCAGCCTCATCGTGCCCAGCACCTCCACCATCACCTCGATTGAGGAAGCGCACGCACTGCCCTGGGTTCTCGAAATGGAACAGAACACCTCCCGCAGCTGGGCGCTCAACCAGTGCCGCACCGCAGGATTCGAGCCGGTCATCCGCTATAGCGCCAATGACATGATTACGAACTCCAACCTCGTCAAAGCAGGATTCGCCGTCACCATCGTGCCCGGCTTCATCCTCTCCTCCCTCTCCACCACCGAGGGGCTACGCATCGTCGAGCTACCCGGCAAGCCCTGCCGCAAAATCTTTACCGCCGTACGCCGAGAGTCCGCCGCCAACCCCGCCATCGCCATGGTGCGCGAAGCACTGCACCACGCGGTGCAGGTTGCATTCGGCGAACACGACAGGAGCGAAACCGCATAAGAAAAACCAGCTGCCACCCATGCCGGCAGACTAGACAATGCAAAGGTCGGGGCCGTTCCCACGAACGACCCCGACCTTTCAATATGCCTTTTTGAACAGGCGCCTATATATACGAGGTATAAAAACACACAACGGAGCTACTCCCCCGCCGTGCCATCCCTCACAGGAGCCAGCCCAACTGCTAGTTCAGCGAAGCAACCACAGCCGGGCTCTGTACCTCGTAGAACGAAGAGGACAAACCAGCCGCCGCCATATCCAGCACAGCACTCACATGAACCTGCTTCAATGCAGAACCGGCAACACCCGAAGCCACCTGATAATTCAGCTGAACATCCAAGCGGTGACCGCGAGGAATAGCGGTGCGCAACTCCAGAACGTTCTCGCTGCCAGCACCAGCCTGACCGGTCTGTTCACTACGGCGCACCGCATCAAGATTCAGCGCATCCACAGGAGCCACCAGGGCCGAAGCACCCAGGTTACCCGAAGGCAGCACCGCCTGACCCGAGGCAACACGAAGAGTCACCGCAGGATTCAACAACAAACCAGTCTTCGGGTCCTGCGCGCGAGCACGCACCATCAGGCGAGTACCCACCGGCAGCGTCGAATTGCCCTCATTAATAATGCTCAGGCGAGTCGGCAGATTCCGGAAAGCAACAGTACGCGCCGGCTGACTCTGCAAAGACACAGCCTGCACACCAGAGACCGCCTTCAACTCCAGGCGGATGCACGACTCGTTATAACGCATCGGAACCTGCACCAGCGCAGAACTCGCCGCGCCGCCGTTCTGTCCACCACTGTGCTGTCCACCACCGTGCTGACCGCGCTGTCCACCACGCTGTCCGCCAGGACGCTGGGTCACCGGGGTCACGCGAGCGCGCTTACCGCCCGAACGAGTTGCCGCCTCCGCAGCGCTCACGCCGCCAGCCACCAGGGCAGCCGAAGCCCCAGCAACCTTCAACGCGGTACGGCGAGAAGCGTTCATCAGATTATTCTTAGTCATTTTCTACTCCCCTAAGCCTTCGCGATACGGTACACGCCGCTAATCGTGCCCTGCCACCAGGTGCCGTAACGGTCAATCGTGCCCACCATCTGCAGGGTGTCACCACCGCCAAGCAGCAGGCTCACATGCTGAGGCAGGCGCTGCTCGTGCATCGTCTTACCGGTTTCCATGTCCAGCGCGACTGCCCAGGCGTAGGCGCCATTCGCCAAACCAGCCGGGCCGCGGCGACGCTCACAGGTGTAAATCAGACCGTCAGCCGTGGAATAGCGAGGAACAGCCGAAGAGTACACGTCCTTACGGTCCCAAATCTTACGCAGACCGCGGTCGGTAATATCCCAACGCTCCATGCCGGGAGCAAAAAGCGCATTCGCAGGAACCGACGGACCGGCACCCTCCGGGTACTTCGGGTAAGGGTAGCCGTAGGTGCTTGCACCGACCATCGTGTTACCCACACCGATCATGGAGTTCTCAGTGCCAGAGGTACCGGCAGTAAACAGGCCGGCGCTACCGACCTTCGCGCCGTTATCAGTGCGGTACACAATGACCGATTCCTGAATATCAGAGTTATCGGTCAGCATCACATAATCCGAACCATTCGGACCAAAGAACGTCGGGGAGGCACCCGAACCCCACGCGAGCTTACCCGGCTTGCGGGCGCTACCGCGGTCGTAGGCATGCCACCACTTGAGGATGGGCGCGCCGGTTGCGGTTGCGTTCAGCATATAAATAGCGTGGGAGGTCACCACGCTCACACCCTGCGGGCACGCCGAAATCGAGTTATCGATACGCTCACCCGCAATCGACGCCTTATTCAGGCGCATCGAGCGAATCGTGCCGCGGGCAGAATCAATGACCGCAATGTAGCCGTTCTTCGTCGCAGCCCAAATGCGACCGGACCAGTCGGGTACCAGACCAACCACGGCGTCATTGGGGCTCTGGGCGAGCATACGGCTTAGGTCAATGCGTTCATCAACTCGGATGCTGCGTCCGCCAGCAGAGTGGGAGAGGCGCAGCAGGCACTGAGAGCCATCCACCAGAACCATGCGGTCCTGCGCGTCAAGGTAGGCATACACACCACCGAGCAGCGCGCCCTTCGGGATGTCCAAGTGGGAGAGCTCGCGGCCGGTATGAGGGTCAAGGATAGAGAGCTTCGGGGTGATGAACTCGCCGTGGGCGAAGACCTGGGTGCAGAGCACCTGAATGAAGCCGTCACGTCCGGCAAGAATCGTCGGGCAGGCGCCGCCGAGCTTCGTGCCGGTAATCTTCCAGTCACCGGCGCCGGGGCCGGCAAGAGGGGTAGCGTCGGAAGACTGGGCATCACCGTGCATGGTGGTAATGCCGGGTGCGCCCAGGTGCGGATTCGCCTGGGCGTTATAGGTGGGGGTCATGGTTGGTTCTTTCTAACGGTGAGTGGCGCACACCTTCATTGGATTCAACGGAGTGCACTAATATGCACTTTCACATGCGCAAACGTTTCACATTGTAGGGTCAGAAAGCAGTTTTTGACGACACTAAAGGGCACCTTGAAACATTGTTCAGGCGACACTTGAGAGCTTCACCTGGAAAGCTCTCAAGCACTACCCTTTCAGATTCAAGGTGCCCCTTTACCCCATCACCACGGACTCTCATACCCGCGGCGATTATTTTTAGCTATTTCTCCATGAGCGCCTTTGCCAGGGCATCATCAAGAACCAAGTCAGTAATCGCACCCGTACGCAACGCGCCGCGCAAAGCACGCACACGGTGAGTACCGGACGCAACGCAAATACGGCGCGGAATGCGGGCAAGCTCCTTCGGAGTCGGACCGGACGCACGCTTATTCAACTCAAGATCAGCCCACGAGCCGTCCTCACGCAGAAGAATCGTGCACATATCCCCCACAACGCCCAGCTCACGCAACTGACGCTGCTCCTGCACCTCAAAATAGCCACCCGAATACACGTGAGAAGGAATAGGTCCACCAAAAGCACCCACACCAAAAATAGCAAGGTCAACGTTCTGCTGGGCATGCAGATTCTTCTGCACGCTACGCTCACGCCACATGGCAGTCTTCGTGTCCGCATAGTCAAAGAACGCGGGAACCGGAAAATGGATAGTCTGCGCATCATAGGCATTCACCAACTGCCCCAGCAAGGAACCCAGGTACGGAATACCCGAATGGTGCGCATTACCGGCACCATTCATCTGCACCACAGTCACGCCCTTCAGAGGACGACGCGGCAGATGACGAGAAATCTCGGTCATCGTTGACCCCCATGCCACACCCAGACTCGTTCCGTTATCAATCAGAGAATCAAGTAGCGCCGCTGCGGTGCGGGATACCTGGCTCATGCGAGCAATCGGGGTGGCATCCGAACGGACATTCACGAGGGTAACGCGCACCTTATAGCGCTCACCGATGCGGCGCTCAAGCTCGCTACGGGCGCGGAAGGAATCATCTAGACGGATCTGCACCATGCCGCTTTCACGAGCACTTTTAAGGAGGCGCGATACAGTGGCGCGGGAGACTCCCAGACGAGCCGCGATAGCATCCATCGTCATGTTGTGGATGTAGTACAGCTGTGCCGCCTCGTAAGTGTGGTTAGCGCGTTCGTTCATCGACCCCAGACCCCCAGTGAAAATCCGTTCATACTGCTTGGTTATTATTTCACCATTGGGTTTTACTAAATGCAAGATGAAACCCCCACGCCGCACAAGCGGCAATACAGGAAAGAGCAGTACATGAGCTCCCAGCACATTGCACAGCAGTCTCAGCTGACCGCCGAGTCCCGCGCCAAGGCGCTCAAGAGCATGGTCAACGAAGAACTCGACATCTTGGTCGTCGGCGGCGGCATCACCGGTGCAGGCATTGCCCTCGACGCAGCAACCCGCGGTCTGCGCACCGGTATCGTCGAAGCAGGCGACTGGGCTGCAGGCACCAGCGCATGGTCCTCCAAGCTCGTTCACGGCGGCCTGCGCTACCTCTACAACCTCGACTTCAAGCTCGTGACCGAAGCACTGACCGAGCGCGGCCTGCTGCTGAACAAGATCGCACCCCACCTGGTGCACGCACAGCCCTTCCTGTGGCCCCTGAAGATGCCCGTCATCGAGCGCGCATACTCCGCAATCGGCATCGGCATGTACGACACCCTGGCATTCCTCGGCTCCCGCGGCAACAAGGGCGTCCCCTCCCAGCGTCACTTCACCAAGACCGGCACCAAGACCGTCTTCCCCGACATCAAGGACTCCGCATTCAGCGGCGCAATCCAGTTCTACGATGCACGCGTTGACGACGCACGCCTCGTCATCGACGTCGTCCGCACCGCTGCAGGCTACGGCGCACTGGCTGCATCCCGCACCCAGGTTGTCGGCTTCACCAAGGACGCATCCGGCCGCGTCATCGGCGCAGAGCTGGCAGACCTGGAAACCGGCGAGCGCCTGCACGTGCGCGCAAAGCACGTCATCAACGCAACCGGCGTGTGGACCGAAGAGTCCGAGTCCCTGGCTAACCCCGATGCAGGCCTGGAGGTTCTGGCTTCCAAGGGTATCCACATCGTGGTTCCCCGCGACCGCATCAACGCAACCAGCGGTATCTTCACCAAGACTGAGAAGTCCGTTCTCTTCATCATCCCCTGGCAGCGTTACTGGATCATCGGCACCACCGACACCCCCTACTCCGAGGACCGCGAGCGCCCCGTCGCAACCAGCAAGGACATCGACTACGTGCTGATGCAGGCTAACAAGCTGATCGCTAACCCGCTGACCCGCGAGGATATCATCGGCACCTACACCGGCCTGCGCCCGCTGCTGCAGCCCAAGGTCAAGGACGGCGCAGCATCCACCAAGGTTTCCCGCGAGCACACCGTGACCGAGGTTGCCCCCGGCATGAGCGCAATCGCAGGCGGCAAGCTCACCACCTACCGTGTGATGGCTGCCGACGCTGTGGACTTCGCACTGGGCGAGCAGGCTAAGCAGAACCCCTCCGTAACCGCAACCATCGGCCTGGTCGGCGCAGACGGCTACCACGCAATCGCTGCTAACCGTGCACGCTACGCAGAGCGTTACGGCTGGGATGAGGACCGTATCACCCACCTGCTCGAGCGTTACGGCGCACAGATTGAGGACCTCGGCGCTCTCATCGACGCTGACCCCTCCCTCGGTGCTCCCCTGGCTAAGGCACCCCAGTTCCTGCGTGCAGACGTCGTCTTCGCTGTCCGCTACGAAGGTGCCCTGCACCTGGAGGACGTTCTGGTCCGCCGCGTACGCCTCGACCTCGAGCAGCGCGACCGCGGCCTGGCAGCAGCAGACGAGATCCTCGACATCATGCGTGCCGAGCTCGGCTGGGACGATAAGAAGGTCAAGGAGGAACTCGACCTCTACGCAGCACGCGTTGCAGCAATGCGCGAGGCAGAGTCCACCTCCACCGACGCTGAGGCATCGGCAAAGATTGAGGCTGTCACCCCCGTGGCACCTCGTGTGAAGCTCTAATCTTTAGAGATTCCACGCACCTTTCGTATCCGTTTATTCAGCACGAACCAACCGCTCACCCCTCATCTGTTATGAGTTATCTCACATTTTGGTGAGGGGTGGACGGACGGTTAAATAACCGTTTACGATATTCCCCTAGCTAAGAAGCAGCGAGTTAAATACGGGGTTAGCCCACTGGTACAAACTGCTTCTCATCCAGAAACATCTATCAACTTTTCGTAGCAACCGCTACACATTTCAGCACAGCGTTGTGCCCCGATCCGCCCGTGCGGTGAGGATGCACGGGAATACGCAAGCAAAGGTTCGCTTGCCTTCCAGACGCTTCGTCTTCAAGGAGCATCAATGTCTCTTCTTGCTTCCGCAGGAACTGTACTTGCAGCCGGCTCATCCGCTCTCGTGGATGCATCCGGCGCCCCCACCGCCCTCGGAATCTTCGCTTCCGAATTCTTCGGCACCTTCATCCTGATTCTGCTCGGTGCCGGCGTATGCGCCGCAGTGACCCTCAAGAAGTCCTACGCTAAGGACGCAGGCTGGGGTGTTATCACCTTCGGATGGGGTCTGGCAGTGTTCACCGCCGTGTACCTCTCCTTCCATTCCGGTGCACACCTGAACCCCGCAGTGACCGTTGGCCTGGCAACCGCAGGCAAGGACCTGGCAACCGGCGTTCCCGCAACCCCCGGCAACATTGCCCTGTACATCGTCGCTCAGATGCTCGGCGCAATGGCCGGCGCAACCGGAGCGTACCTCACCTACAAGAAGCACTTCGATGAGGACCCGGGCGACCGCCTCGGCATCTTCGCAACCGGCCCCGCCATCAAGTCCTACGGCTGGAACGTCATCACCGAGATTATCGGCACCTTCGTCCTGATTGGCTGGATCATCGCATCCGGTAAGACCCCCGCCCAGACTGGCCCCTTGGCTGTTGCCCTGGTCGTTGTATCCATCAGTATGAACCTCGGTGGCGCAACCGGTTCCGCTATCAACCCCGCACGTGACCTCGGCCCCCGTATCGCCTACACCTTCCTGCCCATCCCCGGTAAGACCGGTTCCAACTGGTCTTACGCATGGGTTCCGGTTGTTGGCCCAATCATCGGCGCAGTCCTCGCCGGCCTGATTGTTCCGGCAGTCCTGCCCCTCTAAACCTCTCACATAATCCCCATTCTTTTGTTCTAAGGAAAAATCAATGACGACTTCTCTGCACTCCGCAACCCTCGACACCGAGCGCAAGTACATCCTCTCCATCGACCAGGGCACCACCAGCTCCCGCGCAATCCTGTTCAACAAGGCAGGCGAGAACGTAGCATACGGCCAGCTCGAGCACGAGCAGATCTTCCCCAAGGCCGGCTGGGTCGAGCACAACGCAACCGAGATTTGGCAGAACGTCCGTAAGGTCGTAGCAACCGCAATGGCAAACGGCAACGTCAACCACCACGAAATCGCTGCAGTCGGCATCACCAACCAGCGCGAAACCACCGTCGTGTGGGACAAGAACACCGGCGAGCCCGTCTACAACGCCATCGTCTGGCAGGACACCCGCACCCAGGAGATTGTAGACGAACTCGCAGGCGAAGAGGGCGTCGGCAAGTACCACGACATCGTCGGCCTGAACCTCTCCACCTACTTCTCCGGCCCCAAGATCAAGTGGATCTTGGACAACGTCGAGGGTGCACGCGAGCGTGCAGAGCGCGGCGACCTGCTCTTCGGCAACACCGACACCTGGCTGGTCTGGAACCTGACCGGTGGTGTTGACGGCGGCGTACACGTCACCGACGTCACCAACGCATCCCGTACCCTGCTGATGAACATCCGCACCCTGCAGTGGGATCCGCAGATTGCCGCCGACATGGGCATCCCCATGAGCATGCTGCCCGAGATTAAGTCCTCCTCCGAGGTGTACGGCTTCGGCCGCCCCACCGGCCTGCTCAGCGGCACCCCCATCGCGGGTATTCTGGGCGACCAGCAGGCTGCAACCTTCGGCCAGGCTTGCTTCGAGAAGGGTATGGCTAAGAACACCTACGGTACCGGTAACTTCATGCTCATGAACACCGGCAACGAGCCTGTCTTCTCCGACAACGGCCTGCTGACCACCGTCGCCTACAAGATTGGCGATGCAGCTCCCGTCTACGCGCTGGAAGGTTCGGTTGCGATGAGTGGCTCCCTGATTCAGTGGCTGCGCGACAACCTGCGTATGATTGAGAACGCCGCAGAGTCCGAAGGTCTGGCTACCTCCGTTGAGGATTCCGGTGGCTGCTACGTTGTTCCCGCGTTCTCTGGTCTGTTCGCGCCGCACTGGCGTTCCGACGCTCGCGGCGTGATCGTTGGTCTGACCCGCTACGTGAACCGTGCACACATCGTGCGTGCAGCACTGGAAGCAACCGCTTTCCAGACCCGCGAGGTTCTTGACGCGATGAACGCTGACTCCGGTGTTGAGCTCTCTGAGTTGCGCGTGGACGGCGGTATGACCGCTAACGAGTTCCTCATGCAGTTCCAGGCTGATATCCTCGGCGTTCCCGTGATCCGCCCGAAGGTCGTTGAGACCACCGCTCTGGGGGCAGCATACGCTGCAGGTATCGCTGTTGGCTTCTGGACCGGCGAGCAGGACGTTGTGGACAACTGGGTTGAGGACAAGCGCTGGTTGCCTTCCATGGAGCCCGCAGAGGTCGACCGCCAGTACCGCCTGTGGAAGAAGGCTGTCTCCCGCACCCTCGAGTGGGTTGATGAGGACGTTCCGACCGCCTAATCGTAGCGCCCGTTGCCTAACGGCACGGCCCGCGTACTAACGAAGCCCCGGCTACTTCTCCCCCCGCTATGGGGTTGAGGCGGCCGGGGCTTTTCGCTGTTTTATGACGCTCAATTCAGCGTTTATTGCGGCGTAATTTCTACAAAAATTAGTGCTGGGGTACGGTGAGTGATTGTAAATGCAGTATCTTCCGCCGGTTGCTTCCCGCGGTATTGTTCGTGAGGTGTCAGTACCGCACAGGACGCGTACGCGACATATTCATGCGCTGTCCTGACAGGAGTCGACGGTTCGCGCTGATACTTTATTTACGTTCCCGTCCGCCACGGTGCTTCACGTACTGCGGCGGACGGACTTTTATCTCTTGTTACTAGGTTCTCTGCATTAACGATGAGTGGGGTTCGCTTTTCGTGTTGCAGTTCTCGCTGTAAAAATCACTGGTTTTATGCCCCTTGTTGAGATACCCGTTTACATGTTCTGTGGGGTTGGTCTAACAGCGTTTATATCCCTTTGATGTCTACTTCACGCGCCGTATCATTGATATATAGGCTTCTTGATCCTATTCTGGTCGCCGAAGATGGCGGTTGGTTAAGCATCTGGCGCCTTCGGGTGCTCATGAGAACGGAGAGAGGCTCCGTTGGAAGGAGGGAGCGGGTTATCCCGCACCGATTATGGTTGATGTCCGTCGCCGCAAGCTTGCAATTATTGCTATGAACATCTCGGTTCTTGCAGCTGCTCTCTCCTGGCTGTTGGTGCTCTTCTCCGCCCTGTACTCTGCCGCGGCTGTGCCGTGGGCTCTGGGCGTTGCTATCGTGCTGACGGTGATTGGCGCCTACGCACTGTACCGCTACTACTCCAAGTACTCGCACGTACTCCCGAACGAAGACCCGGATGCGCACGATGTGCTCGGTCACGACCTGCACTCGACCCACCTGCCGCATCTGCACCACACGGAGGGCAATACCAACGGAGTAGCCGCTAAGTAGCGAGCTCCTCATCCCCCAGACAATATAAATGTGCCGCCTCACTGATACCGGTGAGGCGGCACATTTGCATTAAAATCGCGGTTCAGAGTCCGACCCTACACTCAAAATTATTTCTGGTTTGAGTCAGTGCTCCGCTGCGCTTCAGCTTCGGCTCTGGCTAGTTCTAGTCTTTTGTTCTCTTCGACGATCAGAGCGTTATATTTCCAGCCGGGGATTCGCTCAACAAGCCACCCAACCCAGAGGAGCGCAGCGGTAATGAGAGCGACAGGAATCAGGTAAATGAGGGCTCTCGGGTCCCGGGTGTGGTCTGAGCCAAGCACGGTGAGTTCCCATAGCAGAAGGACTGGTGCCGCCATGGAAGGCATCACTATAAAAAGGATGAGGGCATAGTAAATGCCCATCTTGCTACCGGGTTTACCTCTATTTATACGAGCCTGGGTAACGGCTCTCTCCAGGCGTTTGTATTCCTCTAAGGTTTCGCCGTCTAGAAGCGAATCGTTAGGGATCTTGGCCATGACGTACCGTACGGCTTCAAAATCTGAGGGCGAGCAAATAAAAATATGCCCCTGGGACGTAACGGTATATTCTTTCGCGATGTCGAGGCACGCCTGCGCGTAACGGTTATTGAGTTCTCGACTCTCCGGGTTTTCTTTGAGTTGCCGGCGGAGGTCTTTCAGGTCTTCCATGTTTCTCCTTGCAATTTCAGTCATCGTTGATCCCATCGTTGGGGCACGAGAAACACAGGTCATCCCCCACCCGGTGCGGGGTGGAGATGCCGGAGTATTGAATTGCGGTGTATCGGTGTGTACTTCACAGAATGCCAGGTCTTCGGGCTCAATCAAAATTGGCGGGACCTCGTGAGATATTTCAAGGGCGGCGTATAAATCTCATAGATAGCGGTTAGTTATAGACAAAACCCGCTGCGGGTACGGTACGGAGGCGCGCCTCCCCTATGATGGTTGAAAGGGATATTTACCCTTACCATCATCTGCAGTACACGCCCACGAGCCTATGAGGAAGAGCATGACCAAAGCGACCGATTCGCCGCAGCCGCCGGAAGCGCTCGCGCGCTGGTACACGCGCTACGCAAGCCCCGTGGGCACGCTCTACATCGCCGCCCGCGCGGATGCTCTTGTCGGCATTTGGTACGAGGACCAGGCGCATTTTCCGCTCCCCCATGAGCTCGGTGAACTGATCGAGAATCCCGGCACCTACCTGCGGGAGCACGACACGGCGGACGATGAAGAGCCTACCGGCGAGTATACTGCGGCGCAGCTACTGTCCCGTGCTGAGGTGGAGCTCTCCGAGTACTTTGAGCGCAAGCGCACTTCTTTTACGTTGCCTCTAGATCCTGAGGGCACCGATTTTCAGCTGATTGTGTGGGAGCATCTGAAGACCGTTCCTGCCGGGTACACCACGACCTACGGCGAGATTTCGCGTGCGGTTGGGCCGGGCGCTCCGGCGCAGGCGGTGGGTCAGGCGGTCGGCCGCAATAAGGTTTCTATTATGATTCCTTGTCACCGCGTTATTGGTGCTGACGGTAGCTTGACCGGCTACGCTGGCGGTGTTGAGCGTAAGCAGTTCCTCCTCGATTTGGAGGAGCCGGAAGAGGTGCGGGAGGCGCGGCTCTTCTAGCGCCTGCCCGGCTAGTCTTCGAAGCTCATGACGGGGTGGGGTATGCATCGGATGCGTATCCCGCCCTTTTTCGTGCCTGTTTTCGGTTTCGATGCTCTGCAACACGACATGAAATCGAATATAGTTGCGATTACCACAGGTTGGGGTTAGTGTTTAAGTAGAACATGATTCCTAAGACTTCGAATCAGATACAGACTTCTCAGAGAGGAGAAACCGTGACTTCGCAACCTGCTATTCCCACCAACCCCCTCGAAAACACCCCGAGCTACCCCACGTGGGTGACTGATGAGCTTCTGCGCGACTACTACGACACCGAGTGGGGCATGCCCGTCACCGACGAGCGTGGGCTCTTCGAAGCCCTGAGCCTCGAAACGTTCCAGGTGGGGCTCTCCTGGCGAACAATTCTTGCCCGCCGTGAGGCATTCCGCCGCGCTTTCGAGGGGTTCGACCCCGAACGCGTAGCAGCGTTCACCGATCAGGATGTTGCGCGCCTCCTTCAGGACGAAGAGATTATCCGTAACGAGAGGAAGATTCGCGCGGTCATCTCCAATGCACGGCTGACCCTTCGGATGCGTGAGCTTGCCGCCATGCCGAGTGATGCCTCCGCGGAGGGTATTCATCTTCCCCTCATTGCTCCGGTGTCTACCTCAGCTAACGCAGACAGTACCGAGGCGGCAAACACTCGCCGCCGTCGAGTTCGTACGCTAAGCCGCGAAGACTTGGACCGGATGCGCGAGCGCATCCTATCTGACGGCACGCGTGTACCGGATGGTTTGGCCGCGTGTCTGTGGTCTTTCGCGCCGAGCGAGACTATCGCTCCGCATACCCTGGAGGATATTCCGACCGATACACCCGAGTCCGCGCTTCTTGCCAAGTCTTTTAAAGCTCTAGGAGGTGTGTTTCTGGGGCCGGTGACCGCCTACGCGCTCATGTGCGCGGTCGGCATGGTGGACGCTCACCTGGTGGGTTCGCATCGGCGCGGCTGTTCGGGGCTCTTCAACTAGGCTCCTCAAGCCTGATGCGATGGCGTTCCCGGGCGCAGAAACCCGTGCATAGATACCCGGGCGTAGAAAAGCCGCGTGCTACTTCCTGAGAAGCAGCACGCGGCCCCAAAAACTCGGAGGTTCCCCTCCGCATAGCTAGGTTGCTGGCTCTATTAGATCGTCACAAAGAGGAAAATCAGGGACAGCAGCGGCGGGGTCAGCTGGATTAGCGCGGGCTTGCGCTTTGCCGGGGAGGTGAGGAACAGGTAGATGCCTGCGATTGCCATGGATCCCAGACCTGCGAACATGAGCGCCACGCCCACCTGCGGGGAGCCGAACCAGAAAGCCAGCAGACCGGTTGCGGCAATCCAGGCGAGCATCAGGTTGTACAGGCCCTGATTTGCTGCCATCTCCTTGGTGGACTCGGCAAATTCTTCGGTCATGCCGAAAGTTTCGCGGCCCTTGGTCTTGGTCCAGAGGAAGGATTCGATGATCCAGATGTACACGTGAATAGCGATTGCTACGAAGGCAAAGACAGTAGTAATCGTTGCGAGTGCCTGCATTGTTTTTCCTTAAGCAGTAGGTGTTCTATTAGGCACCTGCCCGTTCTTTATTCTGGAGCACAACCTGTGGTGATGTTCAGAATCATGCAAGAGCAAGCACAAGAAGTAATTCTACGCTTCTTCCCGGTTTATCGGAATTTCCCTGAATATACGTGAAACCCCTCGATTTGTCGTCTGCGGAGAAAATTGCAGGGTTCTCATCGAGGGGTTTCTTATGCGGGGTTACGCCGATTCCGGTATCGGCCTTTAGCCCATCATGAGTGACAGGGCGAAGGACCAGACGCATACCAGGCCCAGCAGAATAGCGCTGTACTTGATAGACATGGAGGTGATCTTCGATTCCTCACCGGCGCTGTTCACAGCCGCCGCCGCAATCGCAATGGACTGCGGGGAAACGATCTTACCCATCACGCCACCGGCGGTGTTTGCGGCAACGAGCAGGGTCGGGTCAACAGCAATCTGGGCTGCGGTGGTGGACTGCAGGCCCGCGAAGAGCACGTTAGCGTTGGTCACGGAGCCGGTCACGAACACGCCAATCCAACCGATGATCGGGGACAGCAGCGGGAAGACCGGGCCTGCTGCCGCGAGCGCCAGAGCAATCGAGGTGGTCATACCAGCGTAGTTCATCACGTTTGCGACGGACATGACCAGGCAGATCATGAGGATCGGCATCTTCAGCTGGTTCCAGGTGCCGCCGAGTTCTTCGAAGGCTTCGCCCCAGCTGATCTTCGAGGTCAGGACGGTAATGATTGCAGCCACCAGAATTGCGGTGCCGGATGCGCCCAGGGTGTTCCAGGAGAACATCGCGGTCACGGTCTTGCCGGCACCGGTGGTGATGGCTTCGTGAATGCCGGGGATGGGGAACGCCAGGGTTGCAGCACCGAGCAGGCCGTTGGTTGCGAAGATCGGCTTCAGCGCGGTGGACCAGAGCAGGATGGTTGCGGAGAGGAAGATGAAGGGGCTCCACGCCTTAACGATCTCAGCGCCGGTGTGCTTGACGCTCTGCTGTGCCTGAGCTTCTTCGAGGCTGGGAGCGGTGGGCTCGCGGAAGATGTGCTTGGGCTGCCACTTCTGCATCACGAGCGCCAGGGCTACCAGGGACAGCAGCGGCGGGATGATGTCGACCAGTTCGGGCGAGCCGAGCAGCATCAGGATAGCTACCTGACCGCCGGAGAAGATCACGCCGGTCATGAGCGCTACGAGACCGACTTCGCGGATGCCGCGCATACCGTCCTGGATTGCGACCATCAGCAGCGGCACGAAGGCGACGAAGATCTGCAGTACCGGAACCATGCCTGCGGACAGGTGCGCGGTGTCCAGGCCGCCGACCTTAGCTGCGGTGGTCACGGGAATGCCGATAGCGCCGTATGCGCCGGATGCGGCGTTGGCTACCAGCGCGAGCATGGATGCCTTGAGGGGGTTGAAGCCCAGGGATACCAGCAGTGCAGCAGAGATAGCGATCGGGATACCGAAGCCTGCCGCGCCTTCGATGAAGCCACCGAAGCAGAAGGCAATCAGCAGCACCTGGATGCGCTGATCGTTCGAGATGGAGGAGACAGATGCCCGCACAATGTCGAAGTTACCGGCGCGCACGGCGATGCGGTAGAGCCACACCGCCATGAGTACGATCCAGCCGATGGGCCATGCGCCCGAGAGGAAGCCGGAGAGGATAGAACCGGCACCTGCGGTGATGGGCAGGCCGAAGATGGCACAGCCGATGATGAGGGTGGTGCCGAGGGTCAGCAGCGCTGATTTGAGGCCGCTGAGTTTCAGGACGGTCAGGCCCAGCAGGAAGAGAATGATGGGCACTGCGGCAACCAGTGCGGAGAGCACCGGTGAGTTCAGCGGGTCATAGGTTTGCTGCCACATTGGGGCGGGTGTTCCTTTCGGTCTGTGTGTATTAGCGGTCGCTTCTTCCGGTACGGCGCCTGCGCTGTATGGAAGCGTTAGGCCGCATAAAAACCGATGGCCCCGGTCCTTGCGTCGTGGAGGGGTCCATCGGTGAAGCGTGATGGTCTTGAGCTGCCGGGCGTTTGGTTGTATGACGTGGCGATATGCCGAGGCAATATACCGTGGCCATATACCGTGGCGCGGCGGCGGTGAGCGGGACCCTTTCCCTCTCACTAGGTGCTCTTGACTTTATCTGTCTAAGCTAACAGGTCTTCTCCGAGACTTCAGGATAGGGCGACCTTAAGTGTGCACAAATGAAACTTATGTGCATAATTGCGCTCCTTAGCCGCGAATCTCCTCCCCAGCGCACAAAACACAGAAATGCGAAAACCCCCTCCTACCGAAGTAGAAGGGGGCTTTTGCTAAACCGTGTCGCGGGTACCTCACCTTTCAGAGAAGGTAGGTTACACGCATCAGGTACTCACACTATTTACAGGCCGACCAGGGACAGGACGTAAACCCAAACACAGGTGATAGCCAGCAGTGCTGCACTGTACTTGATCGCCATGGAGGTAATCTTGGATTCCTCGCCGGAGCTGTTCACAGCAGCCGCTGCAATTGCGATGGACTGCGGGGAAACAATCTTCGCCATCACACCACCGGCGGTATTAGATGCAACCAGCAGGGTCTGGCTGACGCCAATCTGCTGTGCGGTGGTAGCCTGCAGGCCAGCGAAGAGGATGTTGTTGTTCACCACGGAGCCGGTCACGAACACGCCAATCCAACCGATGATCGGGGACAGCAGCGGGAAGATAGCACCCACAGCGGCAACAGCCAGTGCGATGGAGGTAATCATACCCGCGTAGTTCATGACGTTAGCAACGGACATGACCAGGCAGATCATGAGGATCGGGGTCTGCAGCTGCTTCCAGGTTGCGCCGAGTTCCTCGATAGCCTCGCCCCAGCTGATCTTGGAGGTCAGGATGGTGATGATGGTAGCCACCAGAATTGCGGTACCGGAAGCACCAAGGATGTTCCAGGTGAAGGCCACGTCGATAGGCTTGGGGGTTGCAACAATCGGTGCCGCCTGCTTGATGCTCTGATGCAGACCCGGGATGTTGAAGGTCACGTTGCTGAAGGCGAGCAGACCGTTCTTAGCGAAGAGCGGCTTCATCGCGGTGGACCAGAGCAGAATCACGACGGACAGGTAGACGAAGGGGCTCCATGCTTTGAGGATTTCACTACCGGTGTGCTTGACGCTCTGCTGAGCCTGAACTTCTTCCAGGGAGGGAGCGGTGGGCTCACGGAAGATGTGCTTGGGCTGCCACTTCTGCATGATGAGTGCCAGAGCGACCAGTGCCAGCAGCGGCGGGATGATGTCGACCAGCTCGGGGTTACCCAGGGCTGCGAGCAGAACGGACTGGCCGCCGGAGTAGATCAGGCCAACCATGAGAGATACCAGACCGACCTCGCGGATACCGCGGATGCCATCCTGAATAGCAACGAGCAGTACGGGGATGAGCGCTGCCATGATCTGGATAACCAGGACCATTTCGATGGACAGTGCGTGCAAGTCCACGCCACCGCGGGTTGCTGCGGTGGTCACGGGGATACCGATTGCGCCGTACGCACCGGAGCTCACGTTAGCGATCAGTGCGAACATTGCGGCCTTGAGCGGGTTGAAGCCCAGGGACACGAGCAGTGCAGCACAGATAGCGATCGGGATACCGAAGCCTGCAGCACCTTCGAGGAAGCCACCGAAGCAGAATGCGATCAGCAGCATCTGGATGCGCTGGTCGGTAGAGATGGAGGAGATGGAGGAGCGAACAATCTCAAAGCCGCCAGAACGCACGGAAATGCGGTAGAGCCACACTGCCATGAGAACGATCCAGCCAATGGGCCACATGCCCGAGAGGAAACCGTAGAGGATGGAGCCTGCACCTGCGGTAACGGGCATGCCGAAGATAGCGCAACCGATGACGAGTGCGAGCGCCAGGGAGATGACGGCAGATTTAATACCGCTGAGCTTCAGGACGGTGAGGCCCAGAAGGAAGAAAATAATCGGGACTGCTGCCACGAGTGCGGAGAGTGCGCTCGAGTTCAGCGGGTCGTAGACTTGCTGCCACATAATGTACTGTGTTCCTTTCCGCGTCCATATAGAACGGGATCGAGTTGTGTCGTAAAGCCATCCCAATGGTGCGCGTGGCGGTGTGTGTGCCGTATGCATCAGGCGTGTTTTTCCGTTGCTTTGTGCGGTGGGGAGGCTACCCCACGGGGATATTTGCCTTTGCTTGGGTTCGTGTTGGTTTTACGACTATGAAATTTAGTGTGAATGAAGCCGTGTTCTAGTCACAGAAACCTAATTAATCCTTGATTTGTCAAGGAAAAATCAGTACCGAAGTTGAAGTTTCTGGTTCCTAAAACGCGGTTCCTTGATTACCAATGTACCACCCGTCACCCACAAAATCGGGCATATTCCAACATTTAGATTGAAGCTCATAATTGCACACTAACCTAAAGCCCACCCCGATTTGAGGGCTGATCCAAGCCACTCCCCCGGTATCTCAAGGAAGAGAGTGCACTTCGGTGCTTCCAGTCGTGTTTTTGGCGCCGGCTCCCGCATTTCCTCGATCGAGAGGGCAAACCATAACACCCCTGAACGGCATACAAAAAAGCTCCGGAAGGAAAAACCTTCCGGAGCTTTATCTGTCGGGTTGACAGGATTTGAACCTGCGACCCCTTGACCCCCAGTCAAGTGCGCTACCAAGCTGCGCCACAACCCGATTCGTTATTCACGATATTGTTTTCGAGGTTTCCCCCGAACACTCGAATAACTATACCGGTGTTTTAACCCCCACGCAAGCCAGATTCAGCATTTTTAGAAAAAATCTTAAAAATCTTTTCCTCACAGATTTTCCGTACAGATTTGCCGTGCAGAATCCAGCACGCGGGGGTCAGCCCCAGCACCACAGCTTCAAAGCAGGCACACCCCGCTATTAGCGGCGGCCGCCCTTACCCTTCTTAGCCTTCGCGCTCTGACGCTCACCCAGGGAGCGGCGCTCACGCACACGCATCGAAATCTCAATCGGGGTACCCGTGAAATCAAAAGTCTCACGCAGGCGACGCATAATGAAGCGGCGGTAACCCGGATCAAGGAAGCCGGTGGTAAACAGCACGAACTTCGGCGGGCGCGAAGACACCTGAGTACCGAAGAGAATACGCGGCTGCTTACCGCCACGCAGCGGGTGCGGATGCGCAGCCACAATCTCACCCAGGAACGCGTTCAGGCGGCCGGTCGGAATACGCGAATCCCACGACTCCAGCGAGTGCTCCAGGGCGGGCACCAGCTTGTCCTTGTGCCAGCCGGTCTTCGCCGAAATGTTCACACGAGGAGCCCACTGCACGTGCGCCAGGTCGCGCTCAATCTCGCGCTCGAGCATGTAGCGGCGATCCTCATCGAGGGTGTCCCACTTGTTGAATGCCAGGACCATCGCACGACCCGAATCAATCACGGTCTGCACGATGCGCACATCCTGCTCAGAGATCGGCTCGGAAACATCCAGCAGCACCACGGCAACCTCAGAACGCTCCAGAGCAGTCTGGGTACGCAGCGAAGAGTAGAACTCCGCACCCTTCGCCATGTGCTGGCGACGGCGAATACCCGCGGTATCCACAAAACGCCAGGGGTAGCCGCCCAGCTCAATAATCTCGTCAATCGGGTCACGAGTCGTACCAGCCAGGTCGTTCACCACGGCGCGCTCAGAACCAGCCAGCTTGTTCAGCAGCGAAGACTTACCCACGTTCGGGCGACCCACCAGAGCCACACGACGCGGGCCGCCCAGCGCCTCCGGCTGAGCGAACTGCGAGTGCTCCGGCATGACCTCCAGGATCTCGTCCAGGGCATCCGCCAGGCCGCGGCCGTGCAGACCCGACACCGGGAACGGCTGACCCATACCTAGCGACCAGAGGTTGTAAATCTCCGGCTCCAGGTGAGCGTCATCAATCTTGTTAGCAATCAGAATGATCGGCTTCTTCACGCGGCGCAGCATACGCACAATCTGCTCATCCGAAGCGGTCACACCCACGCGGGCGTCCACCACCAGGACCACAACATCGGCCTGCTCCACAGCAATCTCAGCCTGCTCAGCAACCTGAGCATCAATACCGCGAGCATCAGACTCCCAACCACCGGTATCAACCAGGGTGAAGCTCTTACCCAGCCACTCAGCCTTATAGGACACGCGGTCACGAGTCACACCCGGCTTATCCTCCACCACGGCCTCGCGGCGGCCCAGAATACGGTTAATGATGGTCGACTTACCCACATTCGGGCGGCCAACAATCGCCACTACCGGATCAGCGAGCTGCTCTTCCTCATCCTCAATGTCGAAGCCCCAAGCACCCAGCAGGGCGCGGTCCTCTTCATCCAGGTCGTAGTCTTCAAGGCCCTCAAGCAGAGCCTGAGCACGCTGGTCAGCGGTCTCATCATCAATCTCAGCGAGGCGCTCGGTAACGTCGTCCTCGCCGCCGCCCAGGTACTTCTCTTCGTAATCGTCGCGGATAGCGTCCTCAGCCATGCGCGCTCCTTTCTCTACCCGCCCCGCGCCCAACCCATTGGGTCAGCACGCGAGCGCGGCTCAACGTCTTATCGGGAGCGGATATCCCACTCCACCGGCGTTTCGGCGGGGCCTAGCCCTCGCGCTTCGCCTTCAGCTGGTCATTCACAGCGTTAATCACTGCAGAGACCGTCGCATTAAAATCAAGATCCGAGCTGTCCACCAGGGTCACGCCCTCGGCAGCTTCCATAAAGTTATTGACCTTCGAATCCTTCGCATCACGCTCAGCGATCTGCTTGCTCAAATCGCCCGAAGCACCCGACTTCTCGGAGTTCTCCAGGCCGCGGCGCGCCATGCGCACCTCCTCAGAAGCAGTCAGCAGGATGCGCGCGTCAGCATCGGGAGCAACCACGGTGGTAATGTCGCGACCCTCAGCAACCATGCCGTTAATAGCGTGGTCAATCATCCAACGCTGCAGGCCAATCAGGTGCTCACGAACCGCCGGAACCGAAGCCACAGCAGACACAGCCGAAGAAATGCGCTCGCTGCGAATCTCCTCACGGATATCGGTCGAGCCCATCAGAATCTCTTCTTCCTTAATGTTCGTACCGAACACCAGGGGCATCTCCTCGACAGCCTTCGCGATCGCCTCAGCGTCGTTCAGGTCAATGCCAAGTTCCAGCACGCGGTAGGTTGCGGCACGGTACATTGCACCGGTGTCCAGGTACGCCAGACCAAAGTGGCGCGCAACTTCCTTAGACACAGACGACTTACCGGAGCCGGAGGGACCGTCAATAGCAATCGTCAGTTTAGGGTTCTCGTGCATCAGCACTCCTTAAAATTCGTCTCAAACTCTATGCCGGAAAATACAGCTTTAACTCTACTTCACAACACGCCAACCGCGAGCCGACAAATCGCGGACCAGCGCCTCATGAATGGACGGATTGACCGAGATTTCAGCCATACCCACCGGGGCGCCCGTCGAGTGCTCCAGACGCAAATCCTCAAGGTTCGCGCCCAGCTCACCGATCTCGGCAAGCAGACGAGCCAGCGTGCCGGGGGTATCGTCCACCAGCACCGTCATCTTTGCGAACGCGGCGGGCGCCGTACCGTGCTTACCCGGAATACGGCTCACACCGGCGTTACCTTCGCTCATCAGCTGCGCCAAATCCAGGCGAGCGCCGGATGCCGTCGGATTCTCCAGCGTCGCGATGAGGCGGTTCAGGTCATCGCGCACCCCGTAGAGGGTCTTCACGATCGGGTCGGCGTTCGCCGCGAAAATCTGCACCCACAGCGTCGGGTCCGAAGCCGCAATACGCACCGTATCGCGCAAACCCTGACCCGCCAGGGACAGTGCGTACAGCGGAGTATCCTGCAGGCGCGAAGCCAACAGCGAGCTCATCGCCTGCGGCACATGCGAAATCAGAGCAACCGTCTGATCATGCTCCTCAACGCTCAGAGAAGTCACAATCGCACCCAGCTCAACCGCCACAGAACGCACCAGACGCACACACTCCGGGCGAACCGAATCGTGCTCGCAGATAATCCACGGACGCGCCTGGAACAGCTCACCGCGAGCAGCCACCGGGCCCGACTTCTCACGCCCAGCCATCGGATGCGAACCCACGTAACGGGACGCATCCGCACCCGAGGCGAGCACATCAGCCAGCGGCTGTACCTTCACCGAGGCAACATCCGTCACCACGGCGCCGGGGTAGCCCGCCTCCGGTCGAGGCGCGTAGGTGTTCAATGCGCGAGCGCACACGGCACCGGCACTATCCGGAGGCGCAGCCACCACCACCAGCTGCGGGGCGAGGGCGGCGCGTTCCTCCTCCGACAGGGTGGAGAAGCTTGTACCGGCACCGATATCCTGCGCCACGGCCTCGGCGGTGGGTGAAATATCTTGGACGTACACGTCCTCGCATCCTGCCGCACGCAACCCCAAACCAATCGAGGCACCCAGCAGACCCGAACCGATAATAAGTACCGGCCCGGTCAGCGTTGAGTCCATGGGCAGCTCAGATGCGGAAAGCTCAGCGGGCGAGCTCATGACAACTCCTTAGTGTTATTACATGTCCACCGAAGCGAGCAGGTGACCAATCTCGACCTTCGACAGGTTACGGACGGTGCCCTGCTTCTGCGAACCAATACGGATCGGGCCCATCTCGACGCGGACCAGACGCTCGACCGGGTAGCCGACTGCGTCGAAGAGGCGGCGCACGATGCGGTTCTTACCGGAGTGGATGGTCACCTCAACGAGCACGTGGCCGGGGGTGGAGTCCACCAGCTTGAACTCGTCAACGCGAGTCACGCCGTCTTCCAGGCGAATACCCTTCTTCATGGCTGCGCCGACGCCGGGCTCCATGGGGCCGGGCACCTGCACCAGGTAGGTCTTGGGCACCTCGTAGGAGGGGTGGGTGAGGCGGTTCGCCAGTTCACCATCGTTGGTCAGCAGCAGCAGACCCTCAGTTTCGACGTCCAGGCGGCCCACGTGGAACACGCGCTCGCTCATGGAGGAACGCAGGAAGTCAGAGATGCAGGGGCGACCTTCGGGATCTTCCATGGTGGAGACCACTCCGGCGGGCTTGTTGAATGCCATGTAGACGAGCTTGTCGTTGGTCTGAACGGTCATGCCGTCGACCTGCACGGTCACCTTGGAGGGGTCTACGCGCACGCCCAGCTCGGTTACGACTTCACCGTTGACGGTGACGCGACCCTCGGTAATCATTTCTTCACACACGCGGCGGGACGCCACACCGGCCTGAGCCAGCAGCTTCTGCAGGCGCACACCGTCGTGGTCGTAGAACTCGTAGTGGTCTACCGGGGCGTTGCGCGGGCGGCGGGGACGGTGCGGGCCAGCGTAGTTGCTGACGCGGTACTCGCCGCGCTCGTTTGCGAAGGCTTCGCCGGAGCGGTAGGGACGGCCCGGTGCGCGGCGTTCGCGCTTGGGCAGTTCGGTACCGCGGCCGCGACCTGCACGGCCTGCGCCGAACTTCTTGTCACCGAACTTCTTCTCGCCGAAGCCCTTTGCACCGCCCTTACCTGCGCCGCTCTTCGGTGCGCCGGGGCGACCGCCGCGTGCGGATGCGCCCTTCGCGCCGGGCTTACCGCTCTGACCGGGACGACCTGCGCCGGGTCGGCCACCGCGGGAGTTCTGGGGGCGACCGGATGCAGAGCGGCCGCCGCGGGAGGAGTTTCCATATGCCATGGTGTTCTTCTCTTTTCTGTCGTATAGTACGAACGTTTCAGGCATTTCCCGAACGTTCGTTCGTCTTATTGGTTCGTTGTCGTTGTCTTAGTCGTTGCCCTCGGCAAGCACTGCGGCTTCCGTGTCATCGGGCAGGAAAGGCGCGAGCGCCGGTAGCTCCTCCAGGGAGTTCAACCCGAGCTTCGCCAGCAGCAGCTCCGTGGTTTCGTAGAGGGTCGCACCGCTTCCGGCTTCTCGACCCGCCTCACGAATCAGCTGTCGTTGCAGTAGCTGACGGATTGCCGCGTCCGCGTTCACGCCTCGAATGGAGGCGACCCTCGCCCTGGTCACCGGTTGCTGGTAGGCGATTACGGCGAGCGTCTCGTAGGCGGGCTTGCTCAGGGTCGCGCTCTTGGAGCGGGTCACGAAACGCGCCACCCAGGGGGCGAAGTCGTCGCGGGCGTAGAGTTTCCAGCCTCCGGCGATGTTCCGCAGCTGGAATCCGCGCGGTTCGGGTGCCACCCGGTTTTCGTCTTCTCCGTAGCCGCTTTCTTCGCCGTTGTACTCGCGGTACAGCTGGTCGAGCGCGTGCTCGACGGCTCGTTCGCTGACGATGAGCGCGGCAGAGAGTTCTTTGACGCTCACGGGCGCTTCCGCAACGGCAAGAATCGCTTCGATGGCGCTTTTAACGCCGCCGGGGATTGCCTCAACCTTGGAAAACTCGGCTTCAGCATCGACCGCCACGCTGGGTGCGGTGGAGGGGCCTCCCGCCGGAATCTTAGCTGATTTCGTTGCCGGGCTCTTCGAGGCACTAGGCACAGGTTTCTGATGTTCCTGAGGTGCCTCGGAGTTGTCGGAGCTGTCGGAGTCCTTTGCCGTTTCAGTAGCTTCAACGTCTTCAGCTTCTTCGGCAACCTCAGCCTCCAGAGGCTCTGCGGCTACCTGATTTTCAGCAGGCTCAACATTTGTCTCAGCAGCTCCTAAGTCCTCCGCTACATCTACCGGCGCAGATACCGGCGCAGATACCGGCGCAGAGTCATTCTGGTCAGAGCCCTCATCCCCGTTCGGATCCCAGTAGCCCAGGTTCACGATGGCAAGGTCGTCGGCGGTAAATTCGCGGTCAAACCGTGATCCTTGATTACTCATGCTCCTCCTCTACCGGTTCCTCGTGCGTTTCTTCGGTCTTGCGAGTTCCCTCGGGCTCTTCAGACTCCGCGGCCTCATCGGCATCTGCGGTGTCTTCGCGGATTACGAACTGTGCAGCACTCGCGCTCGCACGCACCCGAATGGCTCCGAGCGGCGCGTCCTGTTCTACGTGCAGGGCGCCTTCTTTATAGAGCTCGAGTAGGGCAAGAAAACGAACCACCGCGATTTCTAGGTCGCCGGATCCTTGAACCAGTTCGGCGAAGCTCAGTTCCCGCACCGCGGTATCGAGCAGGCTGTGCAGAATGTAGTGTTCTTCAGCCGCGATAGTGGTCAGCGGAACGTGCAGGTGGTCGTTGAGTTCTTCAACGATTTCTTCGGGTTCCGGCTCGGGTTCTTTGGGGGTTCGGCTCAGTGCGGCGGCGGCGATGCGGGCGAACTCTTCGGCGCCTCCGGTGAAAACGAGCTCGGGCAGCGCCTGGGCGAATCGTTCTTCGAGGGCTACCGCACGGGGAAAACGCTGCGCTTCCTGCGCCCAGCGTTCGGCAAAAATATCGGCAACTTCGCGGTAGGCGCGGTATTGCAGCAGACGGGCGAAGAGCAGGTCGCGTGCTTCCAGCAGGGCTACGTCCTCTTCGAGGGGTTCACGATGCTGCGGGAGCAAGCGTGCGGTTTTGAGTTCCAGCAGGGTTGCGGCGGTGACCAGAAATTCGCTGGCTTCGTCGAGTGCGCGCTCGGTGCCCTCGGCGTAGAGGGCGTGCAGGTATGCGAGGAACTCATCGGTGACCTCTGCGAGCGCCACCTCGGTAATGTCGAGTTTGCGGCGCGAAATCAGGGTCAGTAGAAGATCAAAGGGACCCTCAAAATTACTGAGGGTGAGGGTGAAACCGCGTTCCGGGTTCTGCAGGCCGCGGCCCTCAGTCCGGGCGTTCGCGGCGGTGTCTGCGTTCGGTGTCGGTACCCTCACGGCAGCGACGTTCGTGGTCATAAAGACCTATTCTCCTTAGGTTTATTCTCCCCGGCTTTGTTGGTGCCGTCTCAGATGCGGCTTCTACTTCGCCTATTTTCGGCGTGAGCAGTGCGCGGGGTCTTTAGAATCCACACAATTATACGCCCTCTGCCGGTGCGACTCAAGGGTGAGAGTCGCCTCAGCAGAGGGCGTATAGGTGTGGGGGCTTTAGCGTGCGCCGCCCTTGTAAATCAGTTCGCGTGCCACCTGGCGGTATGCTTCCGCACCGGGGTGGCTGGAGGCGTAGCTGAGAATCGGCTCAGCGGACACCGATGCGTCCGGGAACTTCACGGTGCGCTTGATGACGGTGTCGAAGACCTTGTCGCCGAATGCGTCGACGATGCGTGCCAGAACTTCCTTGGAGTGGATGGTTCGCGCATCGAACATGGTAGCGAGCACGCCGGAGATTTCGAGGTCGGGGTTCAGACGGTCCTGAACCTTCTCGATGGAGTCCACCAGCAGCGCGACGGCGCGCAGTGCGAAGAACTCACAAATCAGCGGAATAATGACACCTTCGGAGGCGGTCAGTGCGTTGACGGTCAGCAAGCCCAGGGAGGGCTGGCAGTCGATGAGGATGACGTCGTATTCGTCGCGGACTTTGCGCAGTGCCGAGGCGAGAACCTGCTCGCGAGCCACTTCGTTGACCAGCTGAACTTCAGCTGCGGAGAGGTCGATGTTGGCGGGCAGCAGGTCGATGTTCTCCACACCGGTGGGCAGGATGACGTCCTTGATGTCGACTTTGCGGTCCATCATGACGTTGTAGACGGTCAGGTCCAGTTCGTGCGGGTTCGCGCCGAAACCGGCGGAGAGAGCACCCTGCGGGTCGAAGTCGACCAGCAGCACCTTACGGCCGCATTCTGCCAGTGCCGCGCCCAGGTTAATGGTGGAGGTGGTCTTACCCACGCCGCCCTTCTGATTCACCATAGAGATAATGCGGGCGGGACCGTGGCTGCTCAGCGGAGCCGGGTCGGGGTATACGCGCAGGGGTCGACCGGTGGGGCCGAGTTCTTGAGCCTGAGCTTCAGTCAATGGTTCACCTTCATCAATGAATTGGAAGTTTTAAAGTTTAAGCGTTGTCTATAAGGTTACCTCAAGAGCGGCTGTTCCGCGGATTGACGGGGTTTTATCCCCGTTCGTGAGCACGCGGATGCGCCATGCGGTACACCTCCATGAGCCCCTCAGGCGTGACCTTGGTGTACACCTGTGTGGTGGCGATGGAGGCGTGCCCGAGCAGTTCTTGCACCACACGGATATCGGCGCCGCCCTGCAATAGGTGGGTTGCGAAGCTGTGGCGCATGGAGTGCGGTGAGAAGTCAGAGCTGAGCCCGGCGGCTTCGGCGGCCTCCTTGAGGATGAGCCAGGCGCCTTGGCGTCCGAGCCTGCCGCCTCGTCCGTTGACGAAGAGCGCGGCGGTGCCTTTACCGTGCGCTACGAGGGAGGGGCGGCCGCGCACCAGGTAGTCTTGGATTGCTTTTTGGGCGTAGCTACCGATGGGCACGAGTCGTTCTTTGTTTCCCTTGCCGAAGAGACGAACGTAGCCGGGCAGTGTAATCTGGTTGCCGTCTTCGTCGGTGAGGGTTCCTTCAAAGTGCACATCGTCGATGTCGGCGTTAAGCATTTCGCTCACGCGCGCACCGGTGGCGTAGAGAAATTCGAGCATGGCTCGGTTGCGTAGCCCGGTGGCGGTTTCGCGGTCGGGTACGGCGAGTAGCCGCTGAATGTCTTCAACGCTAACCGCTTTGGGTAGGCGCTTGACGTTCTTAGGCGGGGTGACCGGTGCCGCCGGGTCGGTGGGCACAATGAGAGCGGAGACCCAGAAGGCGTGCGCACCGCGGACAGCCGCCATGGTGCGGGCGATGGAGTTCGGACCCAGCGGCAGGGGCAGGCTCGGCGCGCCTTCTGCGGTTGGCGTTTCTGGTTCCCCAGTTTTCTCCGGCCTTCCAGCTTTCTCCGTCTGCCCGCTGCTCTTTTTTCCAACGCGCCCGTTTCCTGTACCTCGCCCCGATTCGGAGGCGATCATCAGCGCCAGCGATTCTGCGGCTTCTTCCTGTGCTTCTTGAACTTCCTGCGCGTTCTGGTTGTTCTTCTCCCCCGCTTCGAACCCGGCAAGGGGCACAGTGGGGGCTGCGAGTTCCCGCATGAAGGAACGCACCTGCGCGGTGGTAATGCGTTCGGGGTCAATCACGCCGAGGGTTGCCATGTAGGCGCTGTATCGCCGCAAATCCCGCGCGTAGGAGGCGATGGTGTGTTCGCTGCTTCCTCGCTCCACGCGCAGGTGGATGAGGTACTGCTCGATTGCTCTCTGGAGCGGGGTCTGCGCCTCCTGGTGGGAAGCACCCAGGGCAGAAGAACCCCGATTAGAAGAACCCAGCGCGGAGGAACCGGCAGAAGAAGGCACGCCAAGCAGACCCGCACCGCGGGGCGCTTTGCTCGCCGTGCTTTTTGCCTGCTTCACGCTATCTCCTCTGTCGGTTCTCTCTGTTGTTCAGGGTTGCCCCCAGGTAGGGGCTACTCCCCTGCTCTGCATGCCCTTCTTAGTGGTTGCGGAAGCTCTCCGGCTTTTCGCGGCGCTTGCCCATGTAGGGGTGGAACTCCCAGCCGCCCTCGGCAGGGCGCAGGCCTTCAAAGTTGTTCTGCGCCGCCGCGTAGGTGGCAAGCACCGCCTGGATAGCGAGCGCGTTGTGCACCTTTCCGCACAGTACCAGCTGTACCGCCTCGGTGAGGGGCACCCAGCGGTAGGTCATTTCGGCTTCTTCTTCAGTGCGTTCGCTGCGTTCTTCGGCGGGCAGCTCCGAAAGGTTGCGTGCCAGGTATACGCGTCCCGCTTCGCTGGTTGCTCCGGGGCTGCTGAAGTAGTCGGTGAGTGCGTTCCAGGTTTTTGCTTGCAGGTCTGCTTCTTCGGCGAGTTCGCGCTGCGCGGCGACCAGGGGGTCTTCGCCGTCGATGTCGAGTAGCCCGGCGGGTACTTCCCAGAGGTTCATGCGTACCGGGTGGCGGTACTGGTTGAGCATCAGCAGTTCGTTGTTCTCGTTGAGAACCGCTACGGCGACGGCGCCGGGCATCTCCACAACGTCGCGGGTGAGCACGGTTTTCTCGTTGAGTTCGTACTCTTCAACGGTCGTTTCAATCACGTAGCCGCTGTACTTCACGGTGCGGGTGCGAATAGTGCGTTCGGAGGGGGTGTCGATAATCTGCTGGTTGTTGCTCATTCTTTCATTGTAGGCGGCTTCTTTGCTCGGTTACGTTTGACTCGTCAGCGGGTGCCGCGAGATAAAACACGCTTAAACGGAAGCATCCCGCTCTCCCCTACGCGGGGTGAGCGGGATGCTGAACGCTTGTGCCTAGATATTAGGCGCCGCGGCGCTCCAGAGCAGCCTTAATCAGGCCGGAGAAGAGCGGGTGCGGGCGGGTCGGACGCGAGCGGTACTCGGGGTGTGCCTGAGTTGCCACGTAGTAGGGGTGTGCCTCTGCGGGCAGTTCCACGTACTCGACCAGCGAGGAGTCCGGGGAGGTACCGGAGATGAGCAGGCCTGCTTCTTCAAGCTGCTCGCGGTACTCGTTGTTCACCTCGTAACGGTGGCGGTGACGCTCTGCCACCTCGGTTGCACCGTATGCCTTAGCAACCTGAGAGCCGGGAACGAGGTTTGCCTTGTACAGGCCCAGGCGCATGGTGCCACCCAGGTCGCCTGCACCTTCGACGAACTGCTTCTGCTCTTCGATGGTTGCGATGACCGGTACGGAGGTTTCCGGGTCGAACTCGGTGGAGGATGCTTCCCGCAGGCCCAGTACGTTGCGTGCGTACTCGATGACCATGGACTGCAGGCCGAGGCAGATGCCCAGGGTCGGGATCTTGTGCTCGCGTGCGTACTTGAGGGCGCCAATCTTGCCGTCCAGGCCGCGGATACCGAAGCCGCCGGGCACGAGGATTGCGTCCATGTCGCGCAGCTGGTGGTCTGCATCTTCGTCGGTTGCGCACAGGTCGGCTGCAACCCACTTGATGTTGACCTTCACGTTGTTTGCGAAGCCGCCAGCGCGCAGAGCCTCGGAGACGGACAGGTATGCGTCGGGCAGGTCGATGTACTTACCGACCAGACCAACGTTGACCTCTGCTGCGGGGCGGTGCACTGCGTCGAGCAGGCGGTCCCACTGGGTGAAGTCCGGTGCGGGAGCTTCAATGCCGAAGTAGTCGAGGATGTAGTCGTCGAGCTTCTGGCTGTGCAGGGTCTTGGGAATGTCGTAGATGCTGGGTGCGTCGGCGCAGGAGATGACTGCGTCGCTGTCCACGTCGCATGCGTTACCGATCTTGGAGCGGTGCGATACGGGGACCTCACGCTCACAGCGCAGGATCAGACCGTCAGGCTGGATGCCCAGGCCGCGCAGTGTTGCGACGGAGTGCTGGGTCGGCTTGGTCTTGAGCTCGCCGGAGGGGCCGATGAAGGGCACCAGGGAGACGTGCAGGAAGAAGACGTTCTTGCGGCCAACATCGCGGCGTACCTGGCGTGCTGCTTCCATGAAGGGCAGGGACTCGATATCGCCGACGGTACCACCGATTTCGGTGATGATGATGTCGGGTGCGTTTTCAATTTCCGCTGCGTGACGCATGCGGGCCTTGATTTCGTCAGTAATGTGAGGGATGACCTGGACGGTGTCGCCGAGGTATTCGCCGCGGCGTTCCTTAGCGATGACGGAGGAGTAGACCTGACCGGTGGTCACGTTTGCAGACTGGTCGAGGTTCTCGTCCAGGAAACGCTCGTAGTGTCCGATGTCGAGGTCGGTTTCAGCACCGTCGTCGGTGACAAAGACTTCACCGTGCTGGAAGGGGTTCATCGTACCGGGATCGACGTTCAGGTAGGGGTCGAACTTCTGCATGGTCACAGAGAGGCCACGTGCGCGAAGAAGCTGACCGAGGGAAGAGGCCGACAGGCCCTTACCGAGAGAAGATGCAACGCCGCCGGTCACGAAAATCTGGCGGGTTACCTTGTCGTTAGAGGACGCGTTCAGAGCGTTATTTTTTTCATTCACCACGGAATTTAAGCCTACCATTTTCTTGTCTGCTATCCAAGCAGAGGGTTTTGCCGCGAGAGGATTCTCTCAGGCGGTTTTCCCTCCCCTATTTGTCCTTATCACCACTGTAAACGGAGCCGGGGATTTATTATTCCCGCCGCGCCGTGTAGACGCAGGTGTAGGAGTATGCACAGAGTATCTCACATCCTCCGCACTCCATGCACCACTGTTGGTCACCGGCTTGGGCTGTACTGACAACTTTCCGGGGCATGCTCGCGCACTTCAGTCCCTTTGATGGTCTTTAGTGCGAAAGATGCTATCTTTCGACGCTTTTGCCAGCACTTTCCCAATGTATTTCCCTGCAGGTTTGCCGTCAGTTTCAGCGCCCCTGCGGCACTTCTCGACCGGCTGCCAGCAGCTCGCGGGCGTGCTCTCGTGCCGATTCTGATTGATCGTGACCGGAGAGCATTCGCGCCAGTTCCACCACGCGTTCCTCTTCGGAAAGTACCTTGACCTTCGAGAGGGACGCGTCATCATTTTTCAGCACAAGGATGTGCTGGTCCGCGAAGGCGGCAACCTGCGGCAGGTGGGTGACCACCAGAACCTGCACGTGTCGGGCGAGCATGGCAAGGCGGCGACCGATTTCGATAGCTGCCTTACCACCCACACCGGAGTCCACCTCATCGAAGATGAAGGTGGGCACGGGATCCACTTCGGCAAGCACTACCTCCAGGGCGAGCATCACGCGGGAAAGCTCACCACCGGAGGCGCCCTTACCGAGCGGGCGCGGCACGGCAGTTCGGTGCGGGGCCAGCATGAAGGTCACGGTGTCTCGACCGTGCACCGAGAACTTTTCAGCTTCGGCAACCTCCACGACCAGGGAGGCGTTCGGCATGGCAAGAGCAGTAAGCTCCTCACTGACGGCATCCGCCAGTTTCTGCGCGGCGGCACGGCGCAGGGCGGTCAGCTCTTCTGCCTGGGCGCCGAGCACCTTACGTAGCTGTACCAGTTCGGTTTCCAGGGTTTCCTGTCGCTGCGGGTCGTCTACCAGGGTCTCAAGGCGTGCACGGGATTCTTCGGCCCATTCGAGAACCTCGGCAATATCGGCACCGTACTTGCGGGTGAGGGTCGCCAGCTGGGCGCGGCGAGTCTGCACCTGTGCCAGACGTTCGGGACCTTCAACATCCAGGGAGGCCATGTAGGAGGACAAATCCGAGGAGATATCGGTGGCAAGAATCAACAATTCGTTGACGCGCGCCGCGAGGGAGGCAAGCTCTTCATCAGCGTCTGCCTGCGCCTGTAGCGCGGAGCGGCTTGCATCGAGCAGGCTCATGACGCTCTGCTCATCACCGGTAGAGTATTCGCTACCGCTGAGCGCTGCGGAGGCGGTCGCCGAGGCAATGCGTAGTGCTTCAACGTTCATGAGCTTCACCATTTCGGCTTTGAGCTCTTCTTCTTCCCCGGCCTGCGGGTTGACGGCGCTGATTTCTTCGAGGGCGCCCTGCAGGGTCTGCGCTTCGAGGGCGCGTGCGCGAGAGTTTTCGCGTACTTCCTTGAGCTCTGCTGCGGCGGCGCGGTATCGTTCGTAGTTTTCGCGGTACTTCTCAAGCAGGTTGGCGAGCTCTTCGCCGGCGTACAGGTCGAGGGACTGGCGCTGTTCCGCCGCAGACTTGAGGCGCAACTGATCGGACTGGCCGTGGACTGCGACAAGAGTCTGACCAATCTGAGACAGGGTTCCGATGGGTGCGGAGCAACCGCCGACGTGGGCGCGGGAGCGCCCCGAGGCGTTGACGGTGCGTGCCAGAAGCAGTTCGGAGGTCTGTTCGTCGATGTCTTCGGCGGTGCCGCCGGCTTCTTCAGCAAGCTCAAGGGCGCGGTGCCCGTGGGGCAGGCGAATGACTGCTTCGGCGAGGGCGCTCTTGGCGCCGTTGCGCACGCTGGATGCGTCGGATCGGGCGCCCAGGAGCATGCCGAGGGCAGTGACGACCATGGTTTTACCTGCGCCGGTTTCGCCGGTCAGCACGGAGAATCCGGGTTCGAGGGGGAGCCTCGCATCGGTGATGATGCCGAGGTCTCGAATATGGATTTCCTCAATCACGAACGTTCATTCCTTTTCTTTAGTGCTTCTCGGTATCCTGCGGGCCGCGCCAGCCACGGATCGGAAGCTCAAATTTACGCACCAGTCGCTCAGAGAAGGGAGCCGGATGGATACGGGCGAGCAGCACCGACTTCTCGGAGCGTCGCACCTCAATACGGGAGCCGGGGTCCAGCTCCACGGTTCGGCGGCCATCGCACCAGAGCACGCCGGAGGCGCCGTTTCCGGGCATCATTTCTACCGCCAGGGTGGAGGTCGGCGCCGCCACCAGCGGGCGCGCGAAGAGCGCGTGAGCCGAGAGCGGCACCATGAGAATTGCTTCAACTTCGGGCCAGACGACCGGGCCGCCACCGGAGAAAGCGTAGGCAGTCGAACCGGTGGGGGTTCCCATGACCACGCCATCGCAGCCGAAGCTGCTGAGCGGGCGGCAGTCCACCTCGATAATGACTTCAATCATTTTTTCGCGGTTGCCCTTTTCGACGCTGGCTTCGTTCAGCGCCCAGTCGCTGTGCACGCGTTTGCCGTCATTCCAGACTTCCACGTCGATTGCCATGCGTTCTTCAACGGTGTATTCGTTGTTGACGATGCAGCGAACGGTTTCGGTCAGGTCGCTCTCTTCGGATTCGGCGAGGAAGCCGACGTGCCCCAGGTTCACACCGATGAGCGGAACACTGGTTCGGCGCACCATTTCTGCGGCACGAAGAATCGAACCGTCACCGCCGAGCACCACACCGAGTTCAATATCGATGAGCGCCACGGATTCATGGACGACCTGCACGGGGACGGGCTCGTCCCAGTTTTCGCTCAGGGTTTCCAGATCGGAGCGAGTCATGACGGGTGCGAGTCCCTCTTCGTAGAGCTGGGTGCATGCCTGTCGGGCGGCATCTCGTGCTTCTTTGCGCCCCACATGGGCGAAGACGAGAATCTTACGGTGACGTTGTTCCACCGAGTCTTCGAAACCATGACGTTCGAAACTGTGGTATTCGGAACTATGACGCGCACCTGCGGCAACTACCTGTGCGGTTGCTTCCTGCGGTGCGTGGCTTTCGTGTTCTGCCATAACGACTCTCTCCCATCGGGTGTTGAGATCGGGATGTTGAGATGGTGTATCTACACCTATCATACCGAATATGTTCTCGAAGATTTTCTAAAGAGCTATATTTTTAGAAAATTATTTCGAATAGCGTACGGCTGGGGTATCTCTAAAATACCTGTAAAAATACCTGCGAATAGCACGGCAGCCTGAGAAAGCCCCGCCCTCAACGCGTCCTGCGTTACCGAGCGGTTTTCTCAGACTGCCTTAGCACTATTTATTTTCGGCACTATATTTACTTTCGACACCGTTGAATAGGGAGTTGTAAAAAAGTTCCCTTAGCCTGCACAGCAAGATAATTTCGA
>NZ_CAJZIE010000008.1:0-42406 GCF_916049665.1 uncultured Rothia sp.
TGCAAAACAGTGCACGCAAAAACGGCGGGTGCCGCAGATACAACCGTATCCGCGGCACCCGCCGCATTATCGCCTCTCAAGGTGAAGCTAAAGCTTAGGCTTCCGGCTTCATCAGGGGGAAGAGAATAGTCTCACGAATACCGGGCTGACGCACCACAGTACCCGGACGCTCCGGATCTTGGTCGCCCGCCAGCAGCATAATCAGGCGGTCAATACCCAGACCCAGGCCACCCATCGGGGGTGCACCGTGCTCCAGGGCGCGCAGGAAGTCCTCATCCAGCTCCATCGCCTCATCGTCACCGGCAGCAGCCAGCAGCGACTGAGCGGTCAGACGCTCACGCTGAATGACCGGGTCAATCAGCTCGGAGAACGCGGTACCACGCTCCATACCGCCAATAATCAGGTCCCACGCCTCAATCAGAGGCTCACCGGAACGGTGCGGACGAGCCAGCGGCTGAGCGCTCGGCGGGTAATCGTACACGAAGGTCGGGTTCACCAGGGTCGGCTCAACAATCTCACCGAAGAGCTCGGTCACCAGCTTCTCAGCGTCCCACTTCGGGTCGATATCAACCTCGTGCTTCTCAGCAATCTCGCGCAGAACGGATGCGTCAGTCTCGGGGGTGACCTCAACGCCCACAGCCTCAGACAGGCCCGGGTACACGCCAACCCACTTCCACTCACCGAACAGGTCGATGGTGCCGTTCTCAGTCTCAATACGCTCGGTACCAACAGCCTTCGCGCAGCTCTGGATAATCTCCTTCATGCGCTCAGCCATCACGAACTGGTCTGCGTAGGTCTCGTAGCACTCCAGGGTGGTGAACTCGGGGCTGTGGGTCGAGTCCACACCCTCGTTACGGAACACGCGACCAATCTCGTACACGCGCTCGATACCACCAACCACTGCACGCTTGAGCGGCAGCTCGGTCGCAATACGCATGGTCATCGGCTGGTCGAAAGCGTTCAGGTGAGTGCGGAACGGGCGGGCAGTCGCGCCACCGTGCACCAGCTGCAGAACGGGGGTCTCAACCTCAATGTAGCCGTGATCTTCCAGCACGCGGCGGACGGTGCGGGTAATCAGGGCGCGCTTCTTCACCAGCTCGCGAGCCTCCTCGCGAACCATCAGATCCAGGTAACGCTGGCGAACGCGGGTTTCCTCGTTCAGGTCCTTGTGCAGAACCGGCATGGGGCGCAGCGCCTTCGACGCCATCTTCCAGTCGGTCACCATAATGGACAGCTCGCCACGGCGAGAAACAATCACGCGGCCGGTCACGAACACGTGGTCGCCCAGGTCAACCAGGGACTTCCACTCAGCCAGGGACTCCTCGCCAACCTCAGCCAGCGACAGCATCGCCTGGATGCGCTTACCCTCGGTACCACCCTGCAGGGTCGCAAAGCACAGCTTACCGGTGTTACGGACGAACACCACGCGGCCACCAACATGCACCACACGGTCAGTCTCGTCGCCAGCCTTCAGCTCCTCAGCAGCCAGCTTCGGATCGTACTCGGCGCGCAAATCCTCAATGTGGTTGGGCTCCACGCGGTTACCCTCAGAATCCAGCAGACCCACCGGGTATGCCTCGCGACCCGACTCGATCAGCTTCGCACGCTTCTCCAGGCGAATCTGCATCTGCTCGGACATATCAGCAATCGCCGGTGCGGCAGTGTGCTCAGTGCTCACAGTGATACCTATCTGTGTAGTGTGTTGGGGACTCTTCTAAACGAGCGAACGCTTAGCGCAGGTCCATGTTGTCAATCAGGCGGGTCGGGCCAACGAACGCGGCAACCAGTGCCAGCACTCGCTCCGACTCCTCAGTCGGCTCACCGAAAGTCATCGGGTCGACCAGTTCCAGGTAGTCAAGGCGTACACCCGGAGTGGAGTTGATACGCTCACGCGCACCCTCCAAATCAATCTCGTGGAAGCCACGGTTCAGCGAATTCTCACGCAGCATCGCCAGGGTGCGGGAGAGCACCAGGGCAGACTCGCGCTCCTCATCCGACAGGTAGCTGTTACGCGAAGACAGCGCCAGGCCGTTATCGTCGCGCACAATCGCCACGGGGCGCAGGGTCACGTCGTGGTTGAAGTCGCGCACCATACGCTGAATCAGGATGTACTGCTGAGCGTCCTTCTGACCGAAGTACGCATTCACCGGGTGGTTACCGGCAGCGGGGCGAATAATGTTGAAGAACTTATTGACCACGGTCAGCACGCCATCAAAGTGGCCGGGACGGGTCGCACCCTCAAACTTGGTGCCCAGCTCGCCGCTCGAAATGCGGATCAGCGGGTCACCGTCGGGGTACATCTCTTCAACCTCGGGGGCAAAAATAATGTCAACACCGGCAGCACCAGCCAGGGCAGCGTCTGCCTCCAGGGTGCGCGGGTATGCTTCGTAATCCTCGCCGGGGCCAAACTGCAGCGGGTTCACGAAAATGGAGGCGACCACTACATCATTCTGTTCAGCGGCGCGACGCAACAGGGTTGCGTGGCCGTCATGCAGGGCGCCCATGGTGGGCACGTAGCCCAGGGATGCGTTCTTGTACTGAACTGCGGTGCCGTTCTGCTCCGCCTCCTGGCGGGCGGCCCGGTCCAGTTCCTCCTGCGCTGCGGCAAGAGATTCGGTGATTGCCGTGCGGAACTCCGCAATGGTGGTCACGACTCGGGGCTTCGAAGTCTCAGTCATGACGAGAACTCCTTGTTTTCGGGGGCTGAATCATCAATATCGCCGGGGTGGTTGCATTCCGAAGAATTGCCCAGCAGATTCTCAATTCGTCCCAGTTGTTCATCGTTTAACAAACCTCTATTATGCGCTCTTTTTGCGGTTGCGTGTGCCAGAGCGGCATAAGAGTCTGTAATATCACCTGTTTTCTCATGCTCTGAGTACTCATTCAGAGCATGCAGATGAGCCTTCACAGTGCCTGCGTCTCCACGTGCCACGGGCCCGGTCAGGGCACCCTCGCCGCTGGCGAGCGCATTGTCCACGGCGGCTCGAACGAGCGGCCCCATATAGCGTGCCGGGTCCTCAATACCGATGGATGCGAGCATCTGCTGGGACTGACCCAGGATGGTCACGAGGTGGTTCGCGGCGTGCGCCAGGGCTGCGTGGTAGAGCGCCCGGTCAACCTCGGCAACGTGTACGGGTTCGCCGCCCATCTCCACCACGAGTGCCTGAGCAATCGGGATGAAAGGCGCCGGTCCAGTCACGGCGAAGCAGGTGCCGTTCAGGCGCTGCAGGTCCACGGACATGCCGGTAAAGGTCATGGCGGGGTGAATCGCCAAACCGATAGCACCCAGTGCGGTCGCCGGTGCGAGCACCTCGGTGCCGTGGCGGCCGGAGGTGTGCACCAGAATCTGACCGGCGGTCAGGCTCCCCGAAGACGCCAGGTAGGTGACAAGGCCCGGCAGCTCATCATCGGGAACCGCAAGAATCAGCAATTCGCTACGTTCGGCAATCTGCTCCACAGGCAGCAGAGGCACATCGGGAAGCAGCATCGCGGCGCGCTCCTGAGAAGCCTCAGACACCGCGTGAACACCCACAATCGTGTGTTCGCAGGCGCGCAAAGCCGCACCGAGGACGGCGCCAACCCTCCCGGCGGAAATAATTCCAATGCCCAAACGCGCAGGTTTTGAATGCTGTATCACGGCTTTAAGTATATTCTCCCTTTCACGCAGGCCCTGCCGCCGGTGTCACGAAGACGACCGACGGCAGGATGCGTTCTGCAGTTTTGCTAGTTGTCTGGCTGAGCTAGCGGGTTAGCTGAGCTGGCGGGCTGGCTTAGGGGCGCCCGCTCATCACCGGTACGCGGTAGTAGGGTTCAATACCCTCCAGGCGAACCGTCATCAGCCACACCAGGTCCTCACAGACGCGCGGCGGCAGGTGCATCATGAGCGTGCGCACCGGGCCGGGTACCGTACCGAAATGCACGCTCGCGCATCCGAAGGCACGCTGTAGCGGGCCCTGGCCCCAGCTCACGCTCAGCACGCGGCTGACCGGAACAATCGACAGCGTACGGATAAAGTAGCCGCCACGAATCAGCAGCAGGTCGCCCTGCGTATGCTCGCCAACGCTCGCCCGTGCGGCGTCCGAATCAATGCGGGTGGTCGCCTGCACCGAACCGGCAGTGTAACCGACCGTGGTCACGCCGTTACGCTTCCAGGTGAGCAGGTCCATCCAGCGCGCCGATGAAGGGGTCACAATCATTGCCGGAACCTGCGGCTGCTGACTCTTCAGCGAACCGTTGGCGGTATCCAGCAGCACCTGCGCCTGCGCCTCATCCAGAGCGGGCAGCAGCAGACGCAACACCATCAGCGTCTCCTGCCTATTACCAACCGGCAGAGCAATATTGCGGGTCACCAGCTTCTGGTTGTCGTTCTGCTCAACACCGATACCGGCAATGGTCATCTTGATGCGGTACCAGCCGAACACACGCCACAGAATGGACTGCTCCACCGCCAGCGCCTGAATACGCTCAACCATCACATTCTGGGTGTGCGTGCCGGTGAAACCGTACCGCAGGGTCACACCACCCTGACCACTCGGGGTGATTTTGAAGTTCGCGGCACCATCAAAACGTGCCCACAACGTACCCAAGTAACCGAGCAGCGGTACGAAGGTGCCGGGTAGCAACGCCATGAAAATCAGGAACGGACTCTCGCCATCTAGGATCGCGGCAATGACCGCGGCACCAACCATGAGAGCTACGGCGGGCACCAGCCACACAAGGTGCTCCAGCATGATGGAGGCAACCAGACGCATATTCGAGATGCGGAAAATCGGCGGCTGCGAGGGGTCAGCCGGTAGCGGGATGGGGCGGCGAGCGCCGCGGCGGGATGCAACGGGCTGCTGGATTCCCTGCTCGGGTGCGGGCTGCACGGGTGCGGGCTGCACGGGTGCGGGCTGCACGGGTGCGGGCTGCGAGTAGCCGCCCTGCTGAGGCGCTACCTGCTGATGAGCGGGCTGGGTGCCGTCCTGCACGGGTGCGCCATAGGACGCCTCGTAAGATGCCTCAAACGGCTGATGCAGCTGATCCGCATCCGGCATACGCTCCGCCGAAATCTGCATGCTCTCGGGCAGCACATCGACCGGGCGACCAGCAGCCTCCGAACGCAGCAGATTAATACTCGCCATCGCGGTACGGCGCAGAACCTCCGCCTTGCGGGCGGAAACGTACTTGATGTGCAGCGCCTCCGAAGAGCCGTCAGCAACCTCAAAACGAAGCTCCGACAGACCCAGCAGGCGCGCCACCAGAGGACGCGAAATGTCCACGCTCTGCACGCTCTCCAGGCGGATTGTGCGGTTCTTCTTGAACAGAAAACCGCTACGGCGGTGAATCGCCAAATCGTCCAGGCTGTAGCGGGTAAACCACCAATCAATCGAGCCGCCAACCAGAATCAGCACGAGCACGGCGAAGCCGATAAGCTGCGAGTACGTTGCGCTGAAGTAGCTACTGTTCTCGTCGAATGCCTGCGTCAGGCGCGCGCCCCACTCGTTCGGCGGGGTGGTCAGAATATTCAGGATGATGCTCTGGAAGAAGCCGAACGCCAGCAGAATAACGAACCAGAGGTTCATGATGAACGTGCGGATATCGGCACGCCACCACTTCTGCTCCTGAGTGTTTGGGGCGTTATTATTCGGAACCGGGGTGCTCATTAGAGTGCCGCCATTCGCTCATCGGCGCGGCGCACCAGATCCGCGCGCAGCTCCTCCGCCACGTTCAGCGGAATACCGAATAGCACCATCGTGCCAGTGGTCGTACCCGCGGTGCGCACCGTCAGGCGGGCAACACCGCACATGCGCTCCAGCGGACCCGAATCCACATCAACATACTGGATGCGACCGTACGGCATAGAGCTCATCGAACGGAACACGATGCCGCGGCGCGCCATCAGGTGATTCGACTCCAGGGCGTAGCCGAGCGCGCGAGTACGGCGCGGAGTGGTCAGAATCCACCACAGACCCCACAGACCAAACACCGCAATCACAGCCAGGCCGACGATGCGCAGCACCTCCGGGCCGCCGAAGAACGCACCCGCACAATACAGGGCAACACCCGCAAGAATCGGGAGCGCCAAAGCAGAAAGAGTGTGAATATAACGAACCGTCAGGTAGCGGGAGGCAGCGGGCACCCACTGCGGCTCCGGCGCGGGCTGAGAGGTAACCGGCTGGGGGCTTACCGGCTGAGCGGGCGCCGACTGCGGGGGAACCTGCTGAGGCGCGTTCGGGTACGCGGCAGCGGGCGGAACCTGCTGACCGTACTGGGTTTGCTGAACATACTGCGCCTGCTGGTCATGCTGTGCCTGCTGTCCATACGGGGCACCAGGCTGACCGTAAGCCGCCTGCTGGTACTGCCCGTACTGGTCCTGCTGACCGGGCTGACTCTGCCCATACTGACCGTATTGAGCATTCTGGGCGTTCTGGGCGTTCTGGGCGTCCTGCCCATACTGGCCATTCGGCGAATAACTATTCTGGTTAGGAGCCGACATAGGTTCCTCCCTCTCGCGGCTTGACAGCACCGGAAGAGGAGGCCGCATCCTCATCATCCTCCGGCGGAATACGACAACAATGCTGAGCCCACAGGCCAGCAATCAGCAGGGCAACACTGCCCACACAATTAACAAGAACCTCCCAAAAGACCACCGAAAAACCGCGCACAGACACCATCGCCACATGGTAACCAAGAATCGCAGCGCACCAGCCCGTCAACAGGGCACCGGTCATGATGGAACCCTGCGCATACGCCACCGCACGCGCAGCAAGAATCGGGCCCATATGCGGCACCTTCTCACGCGTCTGAATACGACGATAACGAGCCACCTGCACACCCAGCCACACGGCACCCGCCGCAACCAGCAGGCACACCGCGCCGAGCATCCACGAAAAATTCAGCTCACCAAAACCGGCGCCAATCATCACGGAATTCACCATAAGAGCGGCAGCGGCACCGCACACAGCCGCCACAATAATCGCCCGATAACTCAGGGGCTTCATGGTGTTTCCTTTCGGTAGGTTCCTCTACCTTCCAGAGTGCCACATTTAAGGCTGATCAGGTACCTGCATCTCACGCATATAGCTAATAGCGTCTTCATCCGCCCCAAGCAGCGTGCGGGACAGCTCCGCAACGTTCACGACCTCGCGACTCAGCGGTGTGGGAACCTCATCCGGCCGCTCCCCCGAAGGCTCCGCACGCCGGGTCACCGTCAGGTACGCCTGCGGGTCCATCTGCGCCCACGGCACCAGCACAAAAGCACGCTCCTGCGCCCGCGGATGCGGCAAAGTCAGCACCGGATCTTCAGAGATCACGCCGTCATAGTCAATCACGTCAATATCGAGGGTGCGCGGACCCCAACGCACCAGGCGCTCACGGTGATGCGCCGCCTCCACCGCATTACACAGCTTCAGCAGCTCGTAGGCGCCCAGGTCGGTGGTCACCTCAATGACCGCGTTCACGAAATCCGGCTGACCCACCGGACCACCCACCGGGGCAGTACGGTACAGCCCGGAGGCGCGCACCAGCTGCACGCCGCCCGCCACCAAATCGGCGACGGCACGCTCCAGGGTGTCTTCACTTTCGCCCAGGTTCGAGCCCAACGCCAACACCGCGCGGTGCCTCTGCGTATCGGGCTTCTGCGTGCCCGCCACTAGCGGCCGTCCTCAGCGGTACGCTCAGTAACACGCTCGCGGAACGCGCTCACCGCCACGTTACCGAACGGCAACTCAATCGGCGCCTGCGGCTTCGACACGGTAATCTCAACCGCCTGAACGTGCTCAAACATCGCGAGGATACCCTCGGCAATGTTCACGGCAAGGGTCTCAATCAAATCCAGCGAACCGTTCGTAATGTGGCGGTGAATCAGGTCCACCACCAGCGCATAGTTCGTGGTCTTCGTCAGGTCATCCGTCGCAGCTGCGGCGGAGAAATCGCTGTACAGGGTCGCATCCACGACGAAGGGCTGGCCGTCGCGCTTCTCAAAATCGAGCACGCCGTGGTAACCCTTGGCGGTAATGCCGGTGAGGGTGATGCGGTCGTGGCGTGCGTAATCTGCCTGGGTCATTGGGGTCTCCTAGAGGGTATTCGGGTAGTCGGCGGTTGCGGGTGGTGGTTCTAGCTGACAGAACGCAGCGCGGAGGCGACCGTCACCGCATCCACGCTGGCGGGCACGTCGTGCACGCGCACCGCCCACACGCCGCGGGCGGCCACCAGGGCGGTCACCGCCGCCGAAGCTGCGGCACGATGCTCAGCCGGGCGCGGCTCCGACAGCGACTGCCACAGTTCGCGTTCAGCTTCACCCGCATCGGTTGCGGTGAAGCCGCTCGCGTTCAGACGCTCGGCCAGGGCCGCATCCGCAGCCGTCAGGGCGTTGGCAATAAAACGCTTGCGGGAACCGGCGATGAGCAGGCGATGCCCCAGGGACTGCAGCTCGTCAATGGCGGCGAGCAGCTCCCAGTCCTGCATGCCGCCCTTCGCGAAGCCCAGGCCCGGGTCAAGAATCAGGTTCTGCGGTAGCACACCGGCGGCGAGGAAACGCTCACGCAGACCGGTCAGCTCTTCCACCACCTCGGTGACGACGCCGCGCGGGTACTCTGCCAGGCTGTCCATGGTCTGGGAGGTGCCGCGCGCGTGCATGAGGATGTACGGCACCTGCAGCTCGGCGGCGGTTTCAATCATTTCGTCGCTGACGTTCAGACCGGACACATCGTTGATGATGTGCGCACCGGCGGCGATGGCGGCGCGGGCGGTCTGCGGGTTCATGGTGTCAACGCTGATGGTGGTGCCCATCTGCGCGACCGCCTCGATGACGGGCAGGATGCGGCGCTGTTCCTCCTCCACGCTGATGCGCACGGCACCGGGGCGGGCGGACTCGCCGCCGATGTCGATAATGGAGGCGCCCTCGGCAATCATGCGGGCGGCGCGGGCGATAGCGTCGGTCGCGGCGTAGTGCTTGCCGCCGTCGCTGAAGGAGTCGGGGGTGACGTTGAGGATGCCCATGACGAGGGTGCGTTCGGCGGCGAGCGCGTCGCAGGGCAGGAGGGCTACACGGGTGGATTCGGTCATGGTTTTAATCGTACCGAATCTGCCGGATGACACAGCGCGCCATATTTGCATATGGCATACCGATTTAGGGGTATCCTGGGAGGGTATGCTCTGCCTGCGTCACAGCGGTGTGGGTTGGGCACCTCATACACATACATACTCTAGGAAGTGACTCATCGTGAATATGAAGACCGGCGCTTGGATCCTGTCCCTGGTGGCTCTTGCTGCGCTTGTGACCATTGTGCTTGCTGAAGGCGCCCCCGCGGTCCGCTGGATTGCTTTCGGCACCGCAACCGGTTGCGGCTTTATTGCTGTGGGCTTGATCGTGACGCTTGCCCTGGGTTGGGATGATCCGAGCGAGGCGAAGGGCCGCCTGCAGCGTTAGCGGCGGGGCTCTTCTAGCTTCTGCGGTAAGGCGCTATCGGCGCCGCCACGGCTGCGGAAGGCACCCGGCTCAGAACACACTCTCGGAGCACTTTGGCGATGCGAAAAGGGGCGGAGGTTTTCACCTCCGCCCCTTTCAGCGTGTCTATCGAGTGCTTAGCGCTGCGAGAAGATCAGGCTCATCGCCTCCGCACGGGTTGCGCCGTTCATCAACGCACCGCGTACCGCGCTGGTCACGGTCTTCGCGCCCGGCTTACGCACACCGCGCATCGACATGCACATGTGCTCAGCCTCAATCACCACAATCGCGCCGCGCGGGTTCAGGTGCTCCTCCAGAGCCTCCACCACCTGCGTGGTCAGGCGCTCCTGCACCTGCGGGCGGCGGGCATACATATCCACCACGCGGGCGAGCTTGCTCAGGCCGGTCACCTTACCGTCCGGTCCGGGAATGTAACCCACATGCGCCACGCCGTGGAAGGGCACCAGGTGGTGCTCGCAGGTCGAGTAGAACGGGATGTCCTTCACCAGCACCATCTCAGAGTGGGCAATGTCGAAGGTTGTACCCAGAATCTCGCCGGCGTCCTGGTGCAGGCCTGAGAAGAACTCCGCGTAGGCGCGCGCCACGCGTGCCGGGGTCTGCTGCAGACCGTCACGGTCCGGGTCCTCACCGATCGCGAGCAGAATCTCGCGCACAGCCGCCTCAATACGCGGCTGGTCGACAGCGTTCTTAGCCTCGCTCATTCTCTGCTCCATTCTGGTTCGGGGTGCCGTTCTCCGGGCGCTGCGCCGGAGGGGCGGGGTAGTTCGGGTACTGCTGGGTGGGCATTGCGACGGTCGGGTCGGCGTCCGGGTCGCTGAGGGGCGCCTGAGGCGGCAACGGCTGCGTAGGTGCTACAGGCGCCTGCTGGGTCGGAACCTGCTGCGCGGGTGCTGCCGGTGCTACAGGAGCAGTCGGCGCTACGGGAACAGTCGGTGCCTCGGCAGGTGCTTCCGCAGCCTTTTCGGCTTCCTTCGCCAGCTCGCTCGGTGCCTTCACCGGCGGAATGTCGGTGCGCTCGCGGGTCGGCTTGGAGTACCAGTACTCACGCTCGGGGCGCTTACGAACGTCCTTGAAGATTTCGGCAATCTCGTTCTCGAGCAGGGTTTCCTTCTCGAGCAGGGCGAACGCCAGGCGATCGAGCACGTCGCGGTTCTCCACCAGAATCTCGAACGCCTCATCGTGTGCCTGCTCCAGTAGGGCGCGAATCTCAGCGTCGACCTTTGCCGCGGTCGCGTCGGAGTAGTTGCGTGCCGAGGCGCCGCCGCCACCGAGGAACGGTTCGGTGTCTTCGCCGCCGAGCTTCACGGAACCGATCACGGCGCTCATGCCGTAGTCGGTGACCATCTTGCGGGCGGTGTCGGTTGCCTTCTGAATGTCGTTAGACGCACCGGTGGACGGGTCGTGGAAGACAATCTCCTCAGCCGCACGGCCGCCCATCGCGTACGCCATCTGGTCGAGCAGTTCGTGGCGGGTCGTGGAGTACTTGTCGTCCTGCGGCATGACCATGGTGTAACCCAGGGCGCGGCCGCGCGGAAGAATAGTAATCTTGGTGACGGGCGCGGAGTTACGCAGTGCCGCCGCAACCAGGGCGTGGCCACCCTCGTGGTATGCGGTGACCTTACGCTCGTGCTCGTTCATGATGCGCGAAGAACGCTGCGGACCAGCCATGACGCGGTCGATTGCCTCGTCGATAGCGCGGTCGTCAATCACGTTGCCGTTATCGCGCGCGGTCAGCAGAGCCGCCTCGTTCATGACGTTCGCCAGGTCAGCACCGGTGAAGCCGGGGGTGCGCTTAGCGACCTGAGCCAGGTCCACGGTGTTAGCAATCGGCTTGCCTGCGGCGTGCACGCGCAGAATCTGCTCGCGGCCCTTCATGTCGGGGGCGTCCACGCCAATCTGGCGGTCAAAACGACCGGGACGCAGCAGCGCCGGGTCCAGAACGTCGGGTCGGTTCGTTGCCGCAATGACGATGACGTTCGAGTTGCCGTCAAAGCCGTCCATCTCAACCAGCAACTGGTTCAGGGTCTGCTCACGCTCGTCATTACCGCCGCCCATGCCGACGCCGCGGCGGCGGCCAACAGCGTCAATCTCGTCGACGAAGACGATGGCGGCGGGGTCGCTCTTCGCTTCCTTGAACAGGTCGCGCACGCGGGAAGCACCCACACCCACGAACATTTCAACGAAGTCAGAGCCAGAAATCGAGTAGAAGGGCACGCCAGCCTCGCCCGCCACAGCCTTGGCGAGCAGGGTCTTACCGGTGCCGGGAGGGCCGTACAGCAGCACGCCCTTGGGGATCTTTGCACCCAGGCGGGTGAACTTTTCGGGTTCAGCCAGGAACTCGCGGACTTCTTCCAGCTCGGCGAGCGCCTCGTCCACGCCGGCGACGTCGCTGAAGCGAACCTCCGGCTTGTCCTTGGTGAACTTCTTCGCGCGGGACTTGGAGAAGCTCATGACGGAGGAGCCGCCTCCGACTCGTCCCATCAGGAACCAGAAGAGCGCACCAAAGAGCAGAATCGGCAGAAGCAGGGACATCAGGGAGCCCAGGAAGCTGTGCTCAACCGGCTGGTCCGTGTAGCTTTCCAGTTCGGCGGATTCCATTGCCTTAGCAACTTCCTCGCCGCGGGGCTGCACGTAGTAGAAGCGCACCGACTTACCGTAGTTGTCGTTGCCTTTCTTGTAATCGTCCTTGAGCTGCAGCTCGACGCGCTGGTCGCCGTCATAGATCTTTGCGCTCTTGACCTGGTGGTCGTTGAGCAGCTGAAGACCCACGTTGGTGTCCACCTGACGCGAGGGCTGAGTGAAGAGGGAGGTCATGAGGAAAGCCAACATGATGATGACGGCTGCGCCCGGCCAGAACCAGGGGCCGTTAATCAGCTTCTTCAGGAAGCCCTCCGAGCCTTTCTGCGGAGTATTGGGGGTTTGCGCCAATGCTTTGTCCTTACGTTGCGGCTGTAACCCGTTGGGGTGCGGCATGCCTGCCGGAACACCCAACGATGCAACCTTAAATGTACCCTACCCCGGCGGGCGGCTAGGTACAGGGCTTCTCTATTTCACCTGCGGGCTAAAGGGTTGTAGCACTCTGCGGGGCTGAAAGTGCATCTTCTTTATCGTGTATCCGCGGCGGCGGGTATCTGCGGTGGCGGGTATCCGCCGCATCCACAGTATGCCTCCGGGTACAGCAACACCCCGCTCCCCCACAAGAGTGAGGAGGCGGGGCGTCACCACCTAACAGCGTGGCTGCTGAGGTGAAGGCTTAGGAGTAAACGTGCGGGTGCAGGGTTGCGACGCAGTCCAGGTTGCGGTACTTCTCAGCGAAGTCCAGGCCGTAACCAACAACGAACTCGGGCTCGATGTCCCAGCCGACGTACTTGACCTCAACGTCAGCCTTGACGACCTTGGGCTTGCGCAGCAGGGTGCAAATCTCAACGGAAGCTGCGCCGCGAGAAATCAGGTTCTGCTGCAGCCATGCCAGGGTCAGGCCGGAGTCAATGATGTCTTCAACAATCAGGACGTTGCGGCCCACCAGGTCGGTGTCCAGGTCCTTGAGGATACGCACAACGCCGGAGGACTTGGTGCCGGAACCGTAAGAAGAGACAGCCATCCAGTCCATGGTGTAGTGGCCCTTGAGAGCGCGGGAAAGGTCAGCCATGATCATGATGGCGCCCTTGAGAACACCCACCAACAGCACGTCCTTACCGGCGTAGTCTTCGTCGATGCGCGCCGCCAGTTCGGCGACCTTCGCATTAATCTCTTCCTTGCTGAAGAGAACGTTCTTGATATCGTCCTGCACGTCGATAGCCTGCACGATGTATTCCTTCGTATTCTTTTAGACGCTCTGCGCCTCCGCCGGGGGCCCCGGATGCGGGGTTTCATGCCTTCCCACAGCGGATAATGTGGATGGTGTTCGCCTTAAGTATGGCTTAAAACGGCGCCGCGGCGCACCTCACCACGCAGATAGTGTGCGCTGAGGAGGCTCCACAGGCATCTAGCTGGGCACCTAGTTAGGGTCGAGTTGGCACTAATACGAGCACGTCCAGGCGTTCACCGGTTGCCGGATGCACAACCTTGCGACGGCGGTACGCACTCACGTGACCGGGCATCTGAACGGGCCCGGCTACCGCGTATTCGGCGGTGAAGGAGTCCAGCGCCTGCAGTCGCTCGAAGCCGGGGTTCTCTCCCCCGGCGGCCTTGCAGGCGGCCGCAAGCACACGCAATCGAAGCGCCGGATGCAGCGCCGCCACCTGCGCACGGTCCAGCAGCACGGCGTCCTCACGTTCGATGCCGCGCACGGCGGTTCCGGCGGGCAGAAGCGCCTGCTCGTAAGCGGTCTGTGCCTGCTCGTCGAGGTACTCGGCGTCCGGGCCCGCTACGGAGGCGGTGCGCGCCAGGGAGCGGGCGACGTCTCCGCCGAGGTGCTCCTCCAGGTAGGGCAGCACGCTGTGGCGGATGCGGGCACGCATGAGGGACTGGTCGGTGTTGGTCGGGTCAATCCAGGGGGTGAGGGTTTCAGCGTCGCAGATGTCGAGCATGTCGGTGCGGCGCAGGCCGAGGAAGGGACGCAGGTAGGTGACGCCCTCTTCGACGCGCACGGGTGGCATGCCCGCCAGGGAGCGTGTGCCGGAGCCGCGGCTTAGGCCGAGCAGCACGGTTTCTGCCTGGTCGTCGAGGGTGTGGCCGAGTAGCACGGCGCGGGCGCCGGTCGCCTCGACGGCTTTCGTGAAGGCGGCGTAGCGGGCGGTGCGTGCCGCCATTTCGGGGCCCATGTTACCGGCGGGAACCTGCACTTTTTCGGTGATGACGGGGTGAAGCCCCAGGTCGGTGAGGGTCTGCGCGGTCTGCGCGGCGACTGCGGCGGAGTTTTCTTGTAGCCCGTGGTCGACGATGATGGCGCCTACGCGCACGTCGCCGCGGCGGGCGAAGTGCGCGGCAATTGCCGCCAGTGCGAGGGAGTCGGGGCCGCCGCTGCAGGCGACCAGGAGCAGGGGCAGGTCGGCGGCGTCCGGGGTGGAGGTGGTGCGGGAGCGTCCGGTGGCTTTGATGCTTCCGGCGCCGAGGAGCTTTTCGAGGGCGGCGGCGAGGTGGCGGCGGGCAGTGCCGACGGCGGGGTGCAGGCGTCCTGCGCGTCCATTCTGCATGGTGGTTCCTTTATATAGGCGTGCGGGAGGGGTTAGGTGAGAGGGTTAGTAATGGCCAGCTCGATGCCGAGCTCTTGGGCGACCTTGAGGACCGCACCAATTGACGGGCCGGGCAGCCCACGCTCAATGTCGCGGATTGTTTTATCGCTGAGCCCGACCATCCACGCCAACTCCATTTGGGTGATTTTTTCGTACTTGCGGACGGCACGAACCTGCGCACCAAATTCTTGCGCGAACCCTGTTGCATCGAATGCCATAGGGGGTTCCCTCCTCACCGCTACAGAACCTCAGGTTATACGAACTATTCTTCGTAATATGCCCATATTAGCACTCTTGGAGGCACCCTGAGGCTATTTTCCGAAGAATAGTTCGGTTAAACATGCCCTTCCGACACCCCCAAACACGGCCAAGGAACACAAAAAAGGGGGCGTGCCCACCGCCTCCAGCACGCACGAAAAATCGCACGAACCAGACGCAGGGAACACGCCCCCAGCAAGCCCTCCGCTCACCTGCCGCTAGGACAGCGACTGCAGACGAGCCACAATGGGCGCCAATTCCTCGTGACTGTCCAGAATCATAAGAGGAATAAAAATAGTGCGGTGCGAAGCGAAGTAGTAGTCCGGCACCCTGTAGGCGTCCCATGTCACGTAATCGGCCCTGGGGTAGTTGAAGTTCATGGGCAGGTCATAATCCTCCCGCTTCGCCATTGCATGCTGGTACGCCCAGCTCATTGCTCGGTGCAACTCACTACCCCGCTTAATGGGGGCAAAACGCTTCTTATATCGTGCGGCATTCGCCTTACCCAGGGGCTCCAGAGTTACCTTGGGGCTACCCGCAGCACGATAAAGGAAGGTAAAGTATGCGCCGCGGCTCGCCGGAGTGTCGTAGTGGAAGGAACCATCAGACCAACCGGTGGTCAAGCCCACTCGGGTCGCCCAAATAGCAACCTTATAACGAGCATCGCCCGGAGTTAGGTCGGTGTACGGGGACTTCTCCGGCAGGTTCTTCACCTCGGGTGAGCCAGCCAGCTGATACAGGTACTCCAGTAAGCGGCCGCGCGAAATGGTCATAACCTCATTCGGCAGGGACCACTCATCGATGTTATACAGCTCAGCAACCTGCTCCTTCGTAATCAGGCCGGTACACTCCGCCCACTGCCAACTGTTCATAGCGTTCCTGCCGTATTCGCCGTACATTTCGAAACAGTCGACATTAGCCTTGGGTTCTTCAGTAGGCTGTGCAGGTTTCGGATCAATATGCGCGGCCTGGGCCACGCCCTGGCCCATGAAGCCCATAGCCAGTGCCAACAGTGCCGCCGCGCCACGGGTCGAAAGGTTTTTCTTCATTTTCTATCCTCGGTGAAAGGTGTGAGAACGGAAGAAGAGTGAATTTCTTTGACCATACTCAGAATCTGCACCCTGCGCAATAAATTACGCCCGGCGTGCAGGCGGATGCGGCGAAAGACACAACAAAGGCGAAAGATGCAGCAAAAGGGGCGTGCCCACCGCCTCCAGCACGCACGAAAAATCGCACGAACCAGACACGGGGAACACGCCCCCAGCAAGCCCTCCCGCTCACCTACCGCTAGGACAGCGACTGCAGACGAGCGACAATGGGTGCCAACTCCTCGTGGTAATCAAGAATCGCGAGAGGGGTGAAAATAGTAGGGTACGAAGCGTAATAGAAATCCGGTATTTTATTGATTTCCCAGGTATTGTACTCGGTGTAGCTAACACTCAACCAGACACTATCAAGGTTATCATCGGGCCTCCTTAAAGCATGCTGATAAACCCAACTCATTGCTCGATGCAACTCGCTCCCTTCCTTAATGGGAGTAGCACCCTTCTCCGCACGCACAGCATTCGCCGCATCCAGAGATTCCAGAGTCACCTTGGGGCTACCCGCAGCACGATAAAGGAAAGTAAAGTAGGCACCACGGCTCGCCGGAGTGTCGTAGTGGAAGGAACCATCAGACCAACCGGTGGTCAAACCTACACGGGTCGCCCAAATAGCAACCTTATAGCGCGCATCGCCCGGAGTCAGGTCGGTGTACGGGGACTTCTCCGGCAGGTTCTTCACCTCGGGTGAACCCGCCAGATGGTACAGGTACTCCAGCAAGCGGCCACGCGAAATGGTCATGACTCCGTTCGGTAACTTATCTTCACGGGTTCGGGCCAGCCCAACAACCTGCTTCTTCGTAATCAGGCCGGTACACTCCGCCCAATCCAAACTGCCCATAGTGTTCTTGCCGTAATAGAAGTGCATGTCAAAACAATTAACATCAAATTCCAGCTCTTCAATAGGCTGTGCAGATTTCGGCTGAATGTATGCCGCCTGGGCTACACCCTGACCCATGAAGCCCATAGTCAGTGCCAACAGTGCCGCCGCGCCGCGGGTCGAAAGGTTTTTCTTCATTTTCTATCCTCGGTGAAAGATGTGAGAGTAGAAGAAGAGTGAATCCCCTTGAACATACCCGGGATCTGTGCCTCACGCAATCAACTACACCCAGCGTGCAGGCAGATGCGGCGAAAGACACAACAAAGGCGAAAGATGCAACAAAAAAGGGGGCGTGCCCACCGCCTCCAGCACGCACGAAAAATCGCACGAACCAGACACGGGGAACACGCCCCCTACAAAACCGGGTGCACCTAACGGTGCGGCAGCTTAGTGACCCTCAGCTGCGAAACGGTCGATAGCCTCCTGGACCATCTTCTCAGCAGCAGCCAGGTCTTCCCAGCCCTCGCCCTTAACCCACTTGCCGGGCTCCAGGTCCTTGTAACGCTCGAAGAAGTGCTGAATCTCAGCCTTCAGCTGCTCCGGCACATCAGCCAGGGACTTGATGTGGTCGTAGCGCTTGTCGGTGGGAACGCACAGAACCTTAGCGTCGCCGCCAGCCTCATCGGTCATGTTGAACACTGCGATCGGGCGGGACTCAACCAGCACGCCGGGAACCACGTCAACGTCCAGGATCAGCATTGCGTCCAGCGGGTCGCCGTCCTCACCCAGGGTGTTCTCGAAGTAACCGTAAGCGGTGGGGTACTGCATGGAGGTGAACAGCACGCGGTCCAGGCGCAGGCGGCCGGTCTCGTGGTCCACTTCGTACTTCACGCGGGAGCCGCGGGGAATTTCAATAGTGACGTCGAGTTCCATCGGAACCTTCTTTCTCGTGAGTTAGAGTCACTTTCGCGGCGACTTCGGCGCGCAAGGTGCGAAAGTTAGGTGTTGAACTCACCCATTGTAACCCGTTCACGCACACCGAAACCGCGTATTCGGCGCCAAAACCAGCGTAATTTACCACGCTCACACCACTGTTAACGTTCCGCCTAGTCCCACGCCCGCCAGCACACCTCGCCGCCGCACCTCGCCGCCATGCCGGGCAGCCCAGATAGGGTTCGTGAGGGGTAGCAGGAGCGCGGCATGAGCATCCCAGCACCGGCGCGTAAATTCGATAGGCACCCCATCCGCCCGCTATGCTCAAAAGATGCCTTCCAACAAGCACAACACCCAGACCACCATCCTCACCCGCCGTGCCGCCCTCACCCTCGGCGGCATGTTCCTCCTCACCGCCTGCGGATCCGCCGCAACCGAACAGAAACGCCCCGAAGGTTCCGCAAGCCCCAGCGGCAGTGCGTCCGGTACCGCCGAGGCGACCGCCTCCGCAACCCCGAGCGCTACGCCGAGCCTCGCGCCCGCACTGCCCGAAGCGGAACAGGGGCAGCTACGCAACGCCCTCACCGCGCTCTTCGCGGACGGCACCTACCCGCAGTACAGCCTGCTCGTCACCGGCATGGACGGCAACCTGCCCAGCATCAAGGCAACCACCGCACCCGCCGACCTGTACGCCGCCAACGCCGACACCGCGCGCGTGCCCGCCTCCACGTTCAAAATCCTGACCCTGTTCGCGCTCAACCACTACGCGAACCTGCAGGCGCGCCTGCGCACCCGCGTGAACCGCGACGCCGCCGGACTGTACCTCATGGCGGGCGGCGACACCCTGCTCGGTGCGGGCGCCTCCAACCCGAAGCAGATTGTGGGACGCGCAGGCCTGACCACCCTCGCCGAACAGACCATTAAAGCGCTGAACGAGGGCGAAAAGCCCACCGCCGCGCTACCCGTGTACCTGGACGGCACCTTCTTCAGCGGCCCCAGCGTGAACCCCGGCTGGGAAGAAGCCGACGTAGCGTCCGGCCAGATCACGCCCATTCACCCGATTGCGCTCGAATCGCACACCGTGCCGGGCAAGTCGACCGCAAGCAACCCGGTACGCCCGGATGATGCCGCGGTTGCCGCCCAGCAGGCGTTCGTGGATGCGCTCAACACCGCTGGCAAGGAGTCCGGTCTGAGCTTCACCCTCGCGGAGCGCCGCACCGCCCCCGCGGAAGCGGTCGAAATCGCCGCGGTCGAATCGGCAACCCTGCTCGAGCAGGCGCAGCACATGATGCTCGAATCCGACAACGCTCTCGCTGAGGTTCTCGGTCGTTGCGCCGCCATTACAGCCGGTAAGGAAGGCAGCGGCGAAGCGGCACAGCAGACCGTGCGCCAAGCGCTCGTAGACGCCGGCGTGAACATTGAAAACCTGGTGCAGGCGGACGTATGCGGCATGTCCCTGACCGACCGCGTAACCGCCCGAACCCTCGTGCAAGTTGTGGCGCTCATGAACGCCGACGAGCACGCCGAGCAACTCATGCAAACCTTCCCCGTTGCGGGCGTGAGCGGCACCCTGACCGACCGTTTTGGTGCGGCAAACGCCGTGCACGCACGCACCTTTGTGCAGGCGAAGACCGGCACCCTCTACACGGTATCTTCGCTATGCGGCGTGGCAACCCGACCCGACGGCACCCGCCTGATTTTCGCAATCATTCTGAACGACCTGGGCGGCTCGGATGCACTACCCGCCGCGAAGGAACGGGTGGACGCCGCCGCGGCGGCAATCGCGAACCGCTCGAGCGCGCCGAGTGCCTCTGCCGGTCCCTCTGCGGTAGCGCCGGCTACTTCGGTACCCGCTTCGGAGGCGCCTGTGGCGGGTGCAGCCTCCTAGCGGATGCTCCCAGAAAGCCCCGAAAGCCCTCTAAATCATCCTGTGTAGATTGATTTTCTGTAGTGTTTCACGTGAAACCTAAAAATCAACCTCTCGGGGTTAGGGGTGGTTCGGGGTTATTGCAAGCCTCTCAACCGGGGCTCGCACCCACTCCCTACGGCGGGGTATCACACCCGCCCTGTTTCTCTCTCCTCCAGCAGAAAAGTCACCCATGGACCTTACCTTCACCCTCGCTGATCTGACCGCCACCTCCGACTGCGAGCTGCGGCTCTACACCGAGCTTCAGGAACGTGCGCAGAAGCAGACTGGCCGCCCAGCTGAGCCGGAGCTTGAGGCGTACCGCGAGTGCCTGCGAGTGCTAACCGAGGGCGGAATGGTCACCGGTGAACATGCGGGCGGTAAGGCGCACCCGGTGCCCCTGGTGGCGACCTCCGCGGCGGGGCTGACCTACACGGTGGAGCTCGACCGTCTGGAGTACGCAGTCACGAACAGCGCACCCGCAGACAGCACCGCGCACGGGCGTATTATCTGCACCCCTCACCTGGGTGAGGCGGCGCATCGGGCACTGTTGCGCGGTGCCCTGGCGGCGCACCTGCTGACCGCCGGTGCCGCCGAGAGTGCCAAGAATGCAGTCCGTATCGATCTCCATCTGGAGCACGGTGTAGAGAGGCACGGCATGGAATCCGAATCGGAGCCCACCGAGCACCACTCCCCCGTTCCTCAACCTCACCGGGTTGATTCGGCGCGTATTCTGCCGCTGATTCGACTGCAAGAGCAGCGCCTCCTCCTGCTCACCCAAGCCCTGAGCGAGGGTGTGGAACCGGCGGAACTTGCCGAGCGCATCCCGCATTTTCTGACCTGCGACGAGTGCCCGGCATGCCTGAACGCGGCGGCTTCCCTTGCCCTCGCGACCGAAGCCCCGGAACTCGTCACCGAAGACGCCGCTGAAGACGCTACCGAAGACCCCGAAACCGAAGAGCATCCGGTCATGTACCGTGTGCCCGCCGCGGTCGAGAACGACAGCGAACAGTACCGCCTGCAGTGCCTGCTGGACGCCCAGCTCGCCTCCCTGGAGGAGCACGCGGCGGAGCGCGGCTGGGGTGCCGGCGAGCTTGAGGCGGCGATGCTGCTGTCCATGACGAACTACCACCGCCGCGAGCGCGCCCCGTTCTGGCGCGAGCACATTCGCCGCCTGGAGGACGGCCCGACGGCGTGGGTGGCGAGCCGCGATTACGCGTACCTTGACCGGGTGCAGGTGCTCACCACCGAGCATGCGCATGCCCTTCTGAACACCCCCGCCGACCTGGAGGCGCTTGCCGCCGCTATGAAGGAGCCCGCCGAGGTGCCGGACACTCCCGGCTGGTATCGTGTGCGCGGCGCGCAGGTGCGCCTGTTGCGTGCGCGAATTGAGGCTGATCCGAGCCTGGTGATTGCGCCGTCGGACCACGCGGTTTTTTGTGCGTATGAGGCGGGGTTGAGCCCTCAGATTGCGCTGGACCGTATGGAGTCGCAGCTGAATTATTTCCGTGCGTCGAATCCGGGTGAGCGTGTGCCCGCCGAGTTGGCGGCGACGGGTTTCTTTGGCATGCGCGTGTTGGCGGTGGCGCAGGGCGGTTTCAGTGCCAAGCATGAGGATTCTGCAGGTTCCGAAGAGCCGGCTGAGTCGACCGGCGAGTTCCTGGAGGTGCTTCTGCAGGAGCGCATCCGTGTAAAGGATGAGCCGCACCGTGCCCTGCCTTCGGGTATTGGTCCGGGCGATCCGGTGTCTACGGCGACGATTGAAGCGGCTCTGCAGTCTGACGTGCACGGACTGCTGTTCGGCGGCGCCCTCATGCCTGATCTCCCCGTATCCGATGAGTCCTCCGATGCTCCCGCCGCACCCCGCACCCTGCCGAGCGTGCTCGATGCGGCGGTCTCGCTGACGGGGACGAAGAGCGCCTCCGCGGACCTACTGTTCCGCCGCGCGCCGCGCCTGAAGAAGAGCGCCGCAAACACCAAAAATGCAGAAAATCTACCCCGTGAGGTTGATTTTCCCGCCTCCGACCTGCCCACGGTGGATGCCGTGCACGCCGCGGTTCGCGCCCTCGACCGCTCCTATGTGGCGGTTCAGGGCCCTCCCGGTGCGGGCAAAACCTTCCTCGCCTCGCACGTGATTGCGCGCCTGGTGGCGGAGGGCGCGAAGGTGGGCGTGGTGGCTCAGTCGCACGCGGTGATTGAGAATCTCATGGTGGCGTGCTGCGCCCGCGAGGGTTTTGATACCTCCCGCGCGGTGCGTCTGCGCGGCAAGTCGGTGACCCCGGACGCCCCGTGGTCTGAGGTGTCTGATGCCGAGCTGACGGAGCTGATTTCCGGTGAGGGCGGTCTGCTCTTTGGCGGTACGGTGTGGGATTACGTGAGCGAGCGTCGCGTGCCCGCCGAGTCGCTGGACGTGCTGGTGGTTGATGAGGCGGGCCAGTTCTCGCTGACGAACACGGTGGCGGCGGCTCGTGCGGCGCGTTCGGTGCTTCTGCTGGGGGACCCGCAGCAGTTGCCGCAGGTGTCGACGGGCGTGCATCCGTACCCGGTGGATGTTTCGGCGCTGGGTTGGCTGTCTGATGGCGCGGCGGCGCTGGATCCTCGTTTTGGCTATTTCTTGGGTGAATCGTGGCGTATGGATTCGGCACTGTGCGAGCGGGTTTCGTGGCTGTCCTACGATGGCGCGTTGGCGAGCGCGGCGGCGACGGCTGGTCGCACCCTGCAGGGTGTTGAGCCAGGTGTGGTGTCGTATCCGGTGGAGCATTCGGGCTGTTCGGTGCGGTCTGTGCAGGAGGCGCAGGCGGTGGTGGATTGCGTGCGTGAGTTGTTGGGCAGTGAGTGGGTTCCGGCGGCTGGTGCTGAGCCGCGCCCGCTGGCGGCTGAGGATTGCATTGTGGTGGCGGCGTATAACGCGCAGGTTGATTGTGTGCGTGAGGCGCTGGTCGCCGCCGGGCTGGCGGATTCTTCGGGTGCTGGCGTGCGTGTGGGCACGGTGGATAAGTTCCAGGGTCAGGAGGCCGCGGTGGTTCTGGTGTCCCTGGCGTCGTCGCGGGTTGATTCTGGACGCGGTGCCGGGTTTGTGCTCTCGCCGAATCGTTTGAATGTGGCAGTGTCGCGCGGTCAGTGGCGGGCGGTGTTGGTGCATTCGCCGCTGGTGGCGCGTTCGGTGCCGCAGGATGTTGAGGAGGTGCTGGCTCTGTCGGGTTTCGCGGGCCTGGTGGAGTAGTGCCTAGTGCAGCCCTTATTCTGCACTCTTCTACACTCCCCCGCCCGCTGTGTTGCGGGGTCTGGCGGAGCCTGGTAGTGGGTGCCTTTGGCGTACCCTGATTCGGGTTCAGCCAAGGCTTAGTTGGGCGGAAGCACCAAGACTGAATTATAGTCACCCTAACCCTAATGTCAATACTCAAAATGGGGAAAGTTTTTCGACGTGCCCTCATGCATATGATTCACATCTCTCATAGAATCTAAAGTATCGCGCGACACACTTCTTGTGCGGGGGGGGTGGCTCCCGATGAGCCGCTCCGTGCATCCTCAACCACCCTATCGTTACCGGCGGGCGCAGTAGCCCGTCGAGGTATTCACTCTCACGGATTACACACAGCGGATTGCACACCGCGCGACACCATAAACCCCATCGTGGAGGTCCCCCATGAGTGTCAACACCGAGCTACTCAAGAATAGAGATTTTCGAAATACTCTTTTCGCCATTGGAGCCAACCAGCTCTCAGACTCGATGAGCTATATCACCACGCCCATCATTATTTTGGCGCTGACCGGCTCCCCCGAGGCCGCGAGTATCACCCTCTTTGTCGCGGGTGTTCTTGCCACCTGTGCCGGGGCGATATCCGGAACGTGGGTTGATAGAATCGGCCCCTCAAAGTGCCTGGCACTGTCCTGCATTGGCCAGGCGCTGTCCTGGGTGGCGATTCTTCTCTACCTCGTTTTCAACGTCACCAACATTTACGTTTTGGTGATTACGATTTCTCTCGCCGCCATTATTTCTACCTTCGACTACCCGAGTGAGCAGTCCATCATCACCCGCGTAGTCCCCAAGGAACACCTGGGGTACGCCTCCGGTATGGGTGAGACGCGCGAGTCCACCGCTAACCTGCTGGGCGGCCCGATCGCGGGCATCATTATCGGCTTCTCGACCGTGCTCATGACCGCCGTTCACGCGATTGTGAACCTGCTGGCGTTCATCGTCGCACCCAAGAGCTACGGTGCTAGTCGGCAGCCCGCAGAAGAGGAAGAAGGAGAGAAAACCAGCTTCTGGCAGGACTCAAAAGCCGGTTTCGAGTACATCCTGAAGAACAAGGTGCTGGTGTCCATTGCATTCGTTTCAACGCTCGCGAACTTTGGAACGGTCGGTATTCCGCTCACCTTCATCTACTACTACACCCTGGAGGGCGCACACCCGCTCTTCATTGGTATCTTTGCGAGCGCCTTCGGCGTGGGCGTGCTGCTCGGTTCGTTCCTGGTCGGCCCGCTGACCGAGAAGTTTGCGCTCGGCCCGTTGGGTATCACCTCGCTTGCCATCATGTCGGCGTGCTACCTGTTGCTGCCGGTGGTTCATTCGATGCTGTGGGCGGTGTGCCTGCTGATTGTGCTGGCGGGTATTGTGCTCCCTTCCTTCAACTCGAGCATTATTGCGTACATTAACGCATCCACCCCGGAGCATATGATCGGTCGCGTGCACTCGGTGCAGGGCATCCCGAACATGGCGCTGACCCCGCTGGCTGTTCTGCTGGCAGGCTTCCTCATTGTTGATTGGGGCATTACGTACACGGCACTGTTCTACGCGGTGTTCATTTTCCTGTCGCTGGTGGTGATGGTATTCCAGAAGCCGCTGCGTCAGCTGCCCCATATCTCGCAGGTACCGACCGCACAGTAGTTCCGCGGTAGCCCCGTCTATCAACTCATCTCAACGCCCCCGAAAGCGAATAATTCAACGTGCACTTGCATGAAAATTATTTTCCTTTCGGGGGTGTTCTACGTCCTTTTGAGGATTTCTGCACACAGTGCATGCTCATGATAATTCCCCTTATCAATGCGTATTTTTAGGGGTTTAAATGTTGCCGGTATTACGGCGAACCTTACGCCGCTTGTTGAAGGTTTTACGGCATAATAGGAAGGTGTTCGTTCTAACCTTTATTCAACGTTCCGCACAGCACTCACTCACTGCACTGTCGGACGAACTCGCAAAGCTCAACCCGCGTGTTGCCTTCGCCCAGACATACCCTGACGAAATTCAGGGCGCCTTCGACCGCGCCAGCGACGCACTGCACGCGGCGCTCATTGCCGCGCGCGATAACGGCTTCTGGGTCGGCATCGGAATCGGCGAGCTCAACATCCCCCGCTTCGCAGGCGCACTCGGTGCCGTCAGCACCACCGACTGCACCGGCGACGCCCTCGAATTCTCACGCCTCGCCGTCGAAGAAGCACAGGGAGGCGCACCCGTACGCTGCATCAGCGTCAGCGCCGACAACCGCCACCTCGCCGACCTCGCAGCAGGCTCCGCACGCCTGCTCTACCGCGTATGCGCCGACCGCACCGACGCCGAATGGCGCGTCGTCAACCTGCTCGTACCCGGCGTGCGCGGCCAGCAGAAAGCCGCCGCAACCGCACTCGGCATCACCACCCAGGCAGTCAGCCGCACCCTCGTCCGCTCCCTCTGGCATGAGGAGCAGGCGGCACGCGGTGCACTCATCGAGTTGCTGACCCGCATTGACCGTTCGCGCCGCCGCGCCACCTAACGCCGCCGCGCATCCCTCATTCTTTCGCGCTTGCCAGCCTATAGTGCCTACCAGCCTTTCGTGCCTGTCAGCGCGGAACCGAACACCTGATCCCGCCCGTGATGGTTGCACCCCCTGCCAGGGGTGGACCACCGGGCGGGACGCTTTTTAAACTCGGATACTCGCGCTCCCGTAACCACTTCCCCGGCAGGCAAAACTAGAGAAAAGGTAAACTTATCTTTATGCCTCTTTCAGAACTTTCCGTCAGCACCCAGAACTACCTCAAGGAAATCTGGAGCCTCGAAGAATGGGCCAAAACCCCTGCCACCGCATCCGCCCTGGCAGAGCGCATGGGCCTGCGCATTTCTTCGGTATCTGACGGCCTCAAGCGCCTCGCCGCCGCCGACCTGATCGAGCATCAGCCCTACGGTGCTATTGAGCTCACTGAAACCGGCCGTTCCTACGCCCTGGCGATGATTCGCCGCCACCGCCTCATTGAGACGTTCCTCGTTGAGACCCTCGGCTACACCTGGGACCGTGTGCACGACGAGGCGGAGGTTCTGGAGCACGCGGTATCCGACTTCATGGTGGACCGCATCGACACCCTGCTGGGGCACCCGACCCGCGACCCGCACGGCGACCCAATCCCGGACTCTTCGGGGCATATTAGTTTTCCGCAGACCGTGCCGCTGAGCCAGTGCGAACCCGGCGAAACAGTCGTGCTCGAACGCATTAACGATGATGACCCGCGCCTGCTGCGCTACCTGCAGGGCCACGGTTTTGTGCCCGGCGTGCGCCTGCACATTGAGGAGGGTGCGCCCTTCTCGGAGGCGGTGAACGTGAGCGTGGTCGGTGCCGGTTCCGGCAACCTGCACGAGACCGACGCAGAGGGTGCGGTGAAGCCCGGCGGCACCATCATTCCGTTGGGGGCGGAGGCGACCGCCTCCCTGTTTGTGTCCCGCACGGTGCGGTAGATACAGGGCGTTAGCGGCGGGTTTCTAGCCCGGTAATACGGGCGGGAACGCGCCCCAAGAACTTCAGAAGATAGCAATAGGCGGAAAGCCCCACGGTGGGACTTTCCGCCTATTGCTGTATTTGGTGAGTGTGTTCAGTGGGCTTCCTTAGGAAGCTGAGGGCTCAGTTTCTGTTGCAACGGTGCTGAGTCGGCGGGCGCGCATCCTGCCCAGCAGACCGTAGCGCGGGGCGAACACGTACGCAAGGGCGAACAGTATGCCCTGCGTGACGACCACGGCACCGCCGGGGGACACATCCGCGTGGTAGCTGGCGTACAGGCCGGTCAGCGTGCCCACCAGGGAGACTCCCACGCTCACCGCGAGCATGGGCACGAACCGGTCGGTAATGAGGCGCGCGGTGGAGCCGGGGATAACCAGCATCGCCACGACCAGCACCACGCCCACGATCTGCAACGCCACCACGGAAGTCAGCGCCAGCATAATGAGCAGCAGCGCGCCGAGCAGACGCGGACGCAGCCCCACCGCCTGCGCGAAGCCCGGATCGAAGGCGTACAGCACGAAGTCGCGGCGCTTGACCAGCAGCACGGCGGCAACCACCACCGCGAGGATAGCGACCTGCCAGACGTCCGACCAGGACACACCCAGCACGTTACCGAAGAGGATATGGTTCAGGTCGGTATTCGACGGCGTGACCGAAATCAGCACCAGACCGAACGCGAACATGGTCGTGAACACGATGCCGATCGCGGCGTCCTCGCGCACGCGTCCGCTGCGCCGCACCCCGCCGATGAGCGCCACTGCCAGGAGCGCGGCAACGACCGCACCCACCGCGAAGGGGGCACCGAAAATGTAGGCGAGCACCACGCCGGGCAGCACCGCGTGCGAGATTGCGTCACCCATGAGCGACCAGCCGAGCAGCACGAGCCAGCAAGAGAGCAGGGCGCAGACGGCGGCGGCGATGACGGTGACCACGAATGCGCGGAGCATGAAGGGCAGGGTCAGCGGCTCCACCAGAAAGTTGAGGATGTCCATTTAGTTCTTCCCTTCCGCAGAGCTGTTCGTAGTAGTGCCGGAGGCGGCAGCGCTGGAGGCGGCAGTCGGCGCACCGGCGTCCACCTCCATGCCGAAGGCACGCACCAGGTTCTCGGGGGCGAGCACCTTCTCGGGGGTGTCGTGCATCAGAATCTCACCGCGCAGCAGTAGCGCCTCGTCGGCGAACTGGCGCAGGGTCGCCAAATCGTGCGTGGAAACCAGCACGGTCGCGCCCTCGTCACGCAGCTGCTTGATGACCTGCATGAGCATCGCCTCGCTGCGCTTATCCACACCGGCGAAAGGCTCGTCCAGTAGCAGCAGCTGGGCACCCTGGGCAATAGCGCGTGCCACGAAGGCGCGCTTACGCTGGCCGCCCGAGAGCGCCCCAATCTGTCGGTCGGCAAGGTCGGTCAGTTCCACGCGGGCGAGCGCCTCATCCACGGCGGCACGGTCTGCGGCACGCAGGCGGCGGGTGATGCCGAGGTTGCGGTAGCGTCCCATGCTGACGACCTCACGCACGGAGATGGGGAAGGTCCAATCGATTTCTTCGCTCTGCGGCACGTAGCTGACGAGCCCGGCGCGGTGGTGATGCGCGCTCTTGCCGTGGTTACCGCCGACGGGCTGCCCGTCGAGGGTGATGCTTCCGGCGTGCATGGGCACGACCCCCATGATGGCTTTGAATAGGGTGGATTTGCCGGAGCCGTTCATGCCGATCAGGCCGCAGATACGCCCGGCGTCCAGGGTGAAGGATGCGCCGGTGAGGGCGCGGACCGGCCCGTAGTTCACGTGCACGTTATCGCAGGTGAGAAGTGACATTCGGTGGCTCTTTCGGGGTTTCTTCGGTGTGTTAGCGAATTGCTTGTGTTGATGAGTTGCTTGTGTGAGCGGGTGTTAACGGCGTGGGAGGAGCGGAGCCAAGAAGGCGACCGCCCCTCCTATCCTATCGGGGGTTTAGGGTTTACCCGGGGGTATTCAGGGTCTAGGAGTTGCCCTTGAGGCCCGCCACGATGGTGCGTGCGTCGTAGCGGATCATGTCCAGGTAGGTGGGCACAGGGCCGTTCGCCTCGGAGAGCGAGTCCACGTAAAGCACGCCACCAAATCGTGCGCCGGTGGCGTCTGCGACCTGGCGCATCGGGTTATCAGAGACGGTGGATTCGCAGAACACGGCGGGCACCTGGTTCTGGCGCACGTAATCAATCGCGGAGGAAATCTGCGAGGGGGTCGCCTGCTGTTCGGAGTTGACCGCCCAAATGTACTTTTCCTTCAGTCCCGCATCTGCCGCCAGGTAGGAGAAGGCACCTTCACAGGTGACCAGTGCGCGCTGGTTCTCGGGCAGGGTGGAGATTTCCTTGACGAGCTCGTCACGCACGCCCTGCAGCTGCTTCTTGTAGGCTTCGCCGCGGGACTTGTAGTCGGCGGCGTGGGCCGGGTCGAGGGCGCTAAATTCGCGAATCATCACGTCCACGTACTTTTGCACGTTGCTGGGGCTCATCCAGGCGTGGGGGTTGGGCTTGCCCTCGTAGGCGTCCTCGGTAATGGAGATGGGCGTAACCCCCTCGGAGACGGTCACGTGCTTGGCGTGGGACTCTTCCACGAACTTCGCGAACCAGGATTCAAGGTTCAGGCCGTTGTCGAGCACCAGGTCGGCGGCGTGCGCCTTCTTCAAGTCGGAGGGGGTGGGCTCGTACTCGTGGATTTCGGCGCCGGGCTTGGTGAGGGATTCGACGTTCAGGTCGTCGCCTGCCACGTTGCGGGCGATGTCTGCGAGCACGGTGAAGGTGGTGAGCACGGTCTTCTTGCTACTGCTGCTCTTAGCGCCGTCGGTGGTGCTGGCGGTGCTACCGCAGCCGGTGAGTACGAGTAGCAGGGTGAGTGCGAGGGCGGCGCAGAGCGCCTGGACGAGGCGGCGTGCGTTGCTGCCTGCGGGGGTGAGAGCGTTCATGAGGCATCCTTCGTTGGAAGTCACGGGTTTGAGTATGTGGTTGATGTGTGGGATGTGCCGCGCCGGGACGCTAGGGACACGGTGGTGTCTGCGCAGGCATCATAATGCGCTTTTGCCTGTCGTCCCGGGCGGAATTTAACAATAGTTCGGCTAGCCGAACTTTTCAACTAAGCCACACAGAAAACCTTGAAATATTGGCAGAAACCCAGGGGCAGGCATAGGACCAGCCACCCAGAGACAGGCACACAGAAGCACCAGCAGATACAGCAAAGGAGGCGAGGGTCCCCTCCCCCGCCTCCTTACTGCATACCGTTTCTACGGCAAGCTATCTAGTCGGCAATCTCAACCACGACCGGCGTGTGGTCACTCGCGCCTTCACCGGCACGTTCCACCTTATCGATCCAGGCGCGTTCCACGCGTGCGGCAAGCGCGGGCGAGAACAGCTGAAAGTCGATGCGCATGCCCTCATCCTTGGCGAAGCGGCCCGCCTGGTAGTCCCAGTAGGTGTATTCGCCCGGGGTGTGCGGGCGGACTACGTCCACCATGCCCTCATCGAGCAGGGCGGCGAAGGCGTGGCGCTCGGGCTCGGAGACGTGGGTCAGCTCGTTGTTGCGGAAGTAATCGATATCCCACACGTCGGTGTCTTCGGGTGCCACATTCCAGTCACCAACCAGGGCGAGCTGCGACTGCGGGTTAGCGGCAAGCTCGTTGTGCACGTTCTGACGCAGCGCCTCCATCCAACGGAGCTTGTAGTCCATGTGCGGGTCGGTCAGGCCGCGGCCGTTAGGCACGTAGAGGCTCCAGACACGCACGCCGCCGCAGGTCGCGCCAATCGCGCGCGCCTCCAGGACTTCGGGTTCGCCGGGCTTGCCGAAGTGCGGCTGATTGTCGAAGCCGCGCTGCACGTCCTCAAGGCCCACGCGGGAGGCGATTGCCACGCCATTCCACTGATTCAGGCCGAAGTGCGCGACCTCGTAGCCCATGAATTCGAAGAGGTCGAAGGGGAAGGTCTCGTCTTTGGTTTTGGTTTCTTGCAGGGCGAGCACGTCAACGTCGTGTTCGTCGAGCCAGTCTTCGACGCGGTTTTCGCGGGCGCGGATTGAGTTGATGTTCCAGGTGGCAATCTTCATGCTTTCTAGCTTAGCGGGTGCAGCGCAACCGCCTTTCATTACGCGGCGGCGCGGGCGCTCGCAACCTGCCAGAATAGCGCACCGCCCGCCAAAAACAGCGCACCGCCCGCCTGCGCAACCCATTGGGTCGCACCGGCGGGCGGTGAATATATGCGCTAGTCAGCGCTGATTCTAGCCAGCAACAACGTTAGTCGGCATTACTCCTAGTCAACGGCGGGGGTGCCCACAACCTTCAGGCCCTTATCGCCGTACACCTTGAGCATGTACAGGGCATCGGAGAAGTACAGGGGGCTGGCGGGGTCCACCACGTCTGCCGCGTCGTCACCGTCGCGGTCGACTTCGGGGTAGGCACCGAGCGTGCGGGTCGCCCAGCGGTTTTCGGTCTTGAACTGTTCAGTCTTCTTAACTTCGGCACGTAGCGGACGGCGGATCTGGCGCAGGCGTGCGGCACCGTCGGGGCTACCGGCGGCACGGTACAGGAACGCGGCGAGGGTGTGGCGGGTGGCGTAGTCGTCCGGGTGGAAGAGCCCGTCATCCCAGCCGGAGGTGATGCCCGCGTCCGCTGCCCAAATGTAGGCGGTGTAGTCGGGATCGGTGGTTGCCACATCCTTGTAGGGGGAGGTTGTGGGCAGGTTCTTGACGGTCGGCGATCCCGCCATGCGGTAGAGCATGCGCACGAGTTGGCCGCGGGTGACGGTTGCGCTGCTGTGGCGGCGGGTGACGATGTATTCTTCGCTGTCGAGGTAGCCGTGGCAGACCGCCCACACGCCGGGGGTGGCGCTCATGGTGCCGAGGAAGTTGGCGACGCATTCGACGTAGCTGGGGTCATCCTTGGGCTGCTCTGCCTTGATGACGAGCTGCAGGTTCACGACGGGTTTTGCGGCGTGGGCGGCAGGCTGTGCGCTCACTGCGGAGGTGACGGGTACGGCACCGAGGGCAAGCGCGAGGGTGAGGGCAAGGGCGCGGCGTGCGCGAGGAGCGGGTGTGAGTGCTCGGGAGATAACCGAAAACATGGGTTGTCCTTATGTAATTGTGGTTGATAACCGGCCGGAAGGAACCGGTTTTTAGGGTCGAATTTGGGGTCGCTAAATGGAGCGAATAAGAAAAGGGGAAAGGAGTGCGTTGAGGAATAGTGAGAAGCGGCAATGAATAGGGGCTAACGTGCGGCGATGCAGGTTTGTGTGTGCTGCGGGTAGCTATTCCGCATGCTGTCGCACGGCTATGGTGGTGCGCAGTGAATGGACTGTTTTACACCACCATAGAAAGTTTAAAGTACATATTGATATTTTATTCAATATTTAATTGAGACTTTTATCAACTAAAAATTAAACATTGTTCTAAATGACAAAACAGCTGCGAATGGTATGTATTCCATTCACAGCTGCTTTGATTTTTAGCTGATATATAGCGGTATAACGCACCCACTAGGGCACACGCGCCGGTCTACGATTCACAGGAAAGTTCCGAACCTGTTCGGGCGTGTCTGCTAGCCGCCGCCAGTCGCTATTAGCTACTGCTAACCGCGCATCACGTTGTAGGCTTCCTTGGTGAGCTGACCGGCGGGCGAGGTGGAGTGGCGCAACTCTTCAATTTCAATGACCACGTTCGCGCCAATTGCGCCGGTAACGTACACGCGGCGGCCGAGCATATTACCCTCACCAATGCGGTCATCCTTGGCGGTGCCTTCGGTGATGCGCAGGTCGTAAATCTTGTTCTCAATGTAGAAGCCGTACAAGGAGGCGGGCTTCTCCGGCGGGTTGTAGGAGACGGGCGCAACCATGCGGGTACCGCGCGCGTTGCGGCTGATGTACCAGTTTGCTGCCTCGTCGGCACCGGCGGCACCGCTGACGGTGCCAGCCCAGCTGGAGCCTTCCGCCTCGCAGCCGACGAAGATGTTGTGTGCCCACTCAACAATCCAGCCGTGACCCGCGTTCGAGCGTGCGGTGCAACCGATGAACATGTTGCGTTCACCCTGCACGATCCAGCCTGCGCCTGCGTGGCGGGTGGCGGGCTCGTAGAGGGCGTTCTTGTTGCTGGTGCGGTGGTTGCTGTTGCTGGAGCAGTTCTCGAACTTCGCCTGCGCCGCGTACACCTCGATACCGGCGTAGGAGCCGCCACTGAGGTTCGCCTCGGCAACGTCTACGCCGCGCAGCTTATTGTCTGCCGCGCCGGAGTTTTGGCCTTCGTTGGGGCGGCGGGGGTGGCCGGCGGGCTTGCCGAGCAGCAGGCCCTGGTTGAGGGTGCGGCGGATGGTCACGTCGTCAATTTTCATGCCCTGGTCGTCCAGGCCGAGCACGGCAACGCCGATGGCGGTGTCCCAGACTTCCACGCCGGCGATAACGGGCACGATGTCCGGCTCGTTGAGCAGGTCGCCGGTCAGGTGGGTGTGGAAGATGACGCCGGCGACATTGTTCAGCGGGGCGGTGTGCGCATCCAGCGAGTAGCTACTGATGGGGGTGTTGGCGGCGTTGGTGCGGATGTGCAGGTTGCGCACACCCATGCGCATGGGCTTGTTGGCGTTGTAGCTACCGTAGACGGGCGTGGTGTAGCTGCCGACGTGGAACACGCCGGTGTATTCGGTGTGGCCGCTGGTGGTGGTGGGGATGGCGCGGTCGGAGTGCGCGATGACGACGGTTGAGGAGCCGTAGCCGAAGATTTCGACGCGGTGCTTGATGTCGATGAAGGGGTAGGAGACGCGGTAGATGCCGCGGGGTAGTTCTACGGATCCGCCGCCGCGTGCGGCGACGTCGTCGACTGCTTTTTGGATGGCTGCGGTGGAGTCTTTGGCACCGGTGGGGTCTGCGCCGTAGTTGATGGCGTTGATGCTCATGGGCGTATCGGGCATGAGGGGCTCAATTCTTTCGATGGGTACCGCGTTCGGTGCTGAAGGCGGCGCGGGTGAGTGAATTGAGTGAATACGGCAGCGGTGAATACGGTGCTGCGTGGGTGCAGTGTTGAGTTTGTGTGGTGCGGTGTGTTGGGCGCATTTCTGCGGATGTGTTGGCGTGTGCGGGTCTGTGCACCGGCAGACCTGCCCCTGCTCAAGGGTACCGCATTGAGCGTGTGGGGGCGATGACCGGGCACTGTGATGCCCACTCCCCTGCCGCCTCAAGCGGCTCTCGCCAACACCCTCTACCGCCGCATCGTGCGAGGCGTTAAACGTCTGAGGGGCGGGGATTACTCCCCGCCCCTCATGCGTATGCGTTTTAAGATTTTGTGATCACGAGCCTCAGCCCGCAGGGCTCAACCCGTGAGGGTTAGCCCATGAACACGCCGTTGCCGCGCTTCTCCAGCTGCTTCGGCGCAAAGGTTGCGTGGCGGATGTGGTCCACCTCGATGAGCACGTTATCGCCCATCGCGCCAGTCACGTGAACGCGGCGGCCAACCATGTTGTTATCACCAATACGGTCATCCTTCGCGGACGCAGTCGTAATGTGCATATCGCGAATGTTGTTCTCAATGTAGAAACCGTACAGGGAAGCCTTCGCCCAGCTGTAAGGGTTGTGCGAGCGAGGAGCCACGAAGCGGCTACCGCGTGCGTTACGGCCAATGTACCAGTTCGCTGCCTCGTCACCCTTAGCGGCGCCGGTAACAGCGTCCTGGAAGCTGGAAGACTCGCCCAGGCAGCCAATGAACTGGTTGTTGCCCCACTCCACGAGCCAGCCGTGGCCGGCGTTCTCCTGGGCGGTGCAGCCAATGAACATGTTGCGGGTGCCCTGAATGAACCAGCCTGCGCCCACGTGGCGGGTCTTCACCTCGTACAGGGCGTTCTTACCCTGGTTACGCTTGTTGAACCAGCTAGTGGACGCCTCGAACTTGGACTGAGAAGTGTAAATCTCGATACCCGCGTAGGTGCCGAAGCTCATGTTTGCGTCAGAGACGTCAATCATGGAGAACTTGTTGTCTGCCGCGCCAGGGGTGTCACCCTCGCGGGCACGCAGCGGGTGGCCGACGGGCTTACCGACGAGCAGGCCCTGGCGCAGGGTCTGGCGGATGCGCAGCTTATCAATCTTCATGCCCTGGTCGTCCAGGCCCAGGATGGCAACGCCGATGGCGGTGTCCCAGATTTCGATGTTGGACAGGGTGGGCACTGCGTCCGGCTCACCGGGGTTAGCGTCCGCAATGCGGGTGTGGAAGATGACGCCTGCAACGTTGTCGACGGGCTGGGTGTGCTTCTCCAGGAAAATCTGGTTGCTCTTAGAATCCAGCGGCAGGTTGTACTTGTTGGTGCGGATGAACAGGTCACGCACGCCCATGCGCATGGGCTTGTTCTGGTTGGTGCCACCGCTCATGGGGGTGGTGTAGCTACCGGTGTGGAAAACGCCGGTGCATTCGTAGCTACCGTTCTTGGTGGAGGGGATGCTCTTGTCGGTGAAAGCAACGATTCGGGTTGCCTGACCGTGGCCGAAGATCTCGACGCGGTGCTTCATTTCGATGAAGGGGTAGGAGACGCGGTACATGCCGCCGGGAATCTCCACAGAGCCGCCGCCCTGCGCAGCAACATCATCGATAGCCTTCTGGATAGCGCTAGTGGAGTCTCGTACGCCGGTGGGGTCAGCGTTGTACTTGGAATCGCATACGTTCACGCTCATGATGGTAGCCATGGAGTGTCCTCTTTCTTGGCGGATACAGAACAGCGATTAGCGCATAGATAGTGTCTTCTACGCGCGTCATTAAGCTGAGTGTATCCAGTTGTGTTTGAGTGAATAAGTGATTTTGAGCTTCCTTCCGGTTGAGTGAGTGAGTCTCTTCCGGTGTGGGATGCGGTCGGGGAGTGAGTCCGCCGCATCAATGCTCGTGGGTGGTGTGAGGGAGTGAATCTCAACCATTCCCATGTGAGTCATAAATTCTTGCATGCAGGATGCGAATCTGTCTAACCCACGACAAAACATTCTAGGGCAAAATTGGGGATTTTTCGCCGCCCAACACCCGATAGTGTTGATTGTCTCGCTCGTCACTTTGGTGCAATAGAGTGCAGATAACCCACAGAAAACCAACTGACCAGTATAAATACCACATTTTGCACGTAAATGCACTAGTCAGAGAGTTTTTCGATGAGTGCGCGCTATATCACTTCATAGACGGGTCATCCAGACCCAAAGAACCCATTAAAACCCCTCATCAGAGGCTTATCGCACAGGTTCGGAGGTGCCGCACGTATCCGTCGGAGTGCCCGCCGGGATGCCCACCAGGGAGCCCGCTAGCCACCCTAGCAGGCACCCGGCGAGCGCCCCAGCAGATAGGGTTCAAGCCCCTACTGAACTTCCTTCGCGGAGGCGGCACCCACCACATCCAGGCGCGCATAGCGGCCCGCAAGCCAGGTACAAATCATCAGCTGAACCTGGTGGAAAATCATGATCGGCAGCATCATCAGACCCAGCGAACCAGCACCAAAAATAATGATCGCCATCGGCAGGCCAGCCGCCAGAGACTTCTTCGAACCGCAGAACTGAATCGTAATGCGGTCGGCACGGTTAAAGCCCAGACGCTTAGCCAACTGGTCGGTCAGCCACAGCATGAACACCACGATAATCGCCATGAGCACGACCAGCAGCACAATCTGCCACCACGCCACGCGCGTCCACACGCCCTGCACCACCGAGGCGGAGAACGCCGAATACACAATCATCATGACCGAGAACTTATCCAGCCACTTGGTCGTCGGCTTCTTCGCGAACTCCCCCACCCAGCGGCGCGTCAGCTGACCGAGCACGAACGGCAAGAACAACTGAATGGCGATGTCCAGGAAGACCGTGCCGGAGAACTCAATATGCCCCGTGTTCATCAGCAACATGGCGAGCAGCGGGGTCGCCACCACACCCACAATCGAGGAGAGCGAGGCGCTCACAATCGCCGCCGCCACGTTACCGCCCGCAATCGAGGTGAACGCAATCGACGCCTGCACGGTCGAGGGAACAAAAGTCAAGAACAGAATGCCCATGTACAGCCCGTCACCGAGCACAAAACGCAGCGGTGAGAGTGCCAAACCGACCAAGGGGAACAGCACGAAAGTGCAGCTCAGAATCATCAGGTGCAGACGCCAGTGGGTCAGGCCGCGAATCGCCTCCGCGGTGGAGAGGCGGGCGCCGTACAGGTAGAACAGCAGGGCGACCGCGAACTTCGTTCCGGCGCTGAACCAGTCGGCGAAGTCGCCGCGCGCTGGCACGATAATTGCGAGGATGACCGCGCTAATGAGCATGGTCAGCAGCGGGTCGAGTTTGATGGAGCGAAGTGATGAAAGCATGGTTTCCATTCTAGAACTGCACCCCGCGGCGGACGCTGGGGCGGGTGCTTCTTCTCACCTGGGGGTCACGCAGGGAGAGCTTAGGAGTGTGCAGGAGGCGGTTAACAGCCGAACCCGCCGGAGTGCCTTAGCACCCCGACGGGTTCGTGAAGGTTATTGAGCTGTGCGGCTCAGGTCAGGCGTTCAGAGTAGGCTCAGTGGCTACTTCTTATCGCCGTCGAAGCCGTAACCGTACGAGCCGCCCTCAGAGGAGCCGCTACCGTACTGGCCGTAACCGTACTGCTCGGGCTGGCCGTTAGGCTGACCGGTAGAAGGCTGCTCGGGAGCAGGCTGACCTGCACCGTTCTGACCAGCTGCAGGCTGACCGAAGCCGGGCTGCTGACCGTAAGACGGCTGACCCGGTGCGGTCGCCTGCGGGCCACCGGGCGCACCCGGTGCCGGCATACCACCTGCGGCGGCGTACGCATCCCAACGCTGACCGTGGAAGGCACGAGCCTGCTCGGTGAGCCAGCCAGCGAACAGGGTCGAGTTCGCATCGAACTCGGGGGCGTTCTCGGGCTTGGGGTACACGTCCACGGTTTCCAGGGTGTGGTCAGCCCACGCGTCCTGGTGCTCACGCATGAACTCGGTGGACTGAATCGGGTCAGGCCACATGTGCACCGGCTCAGACGCCGGAATCAGGACCGGAACGCGCGGTGCGGTGTCCTTGACCGGGTTCTCAGTCGGACGCCAGAACAGGCGGCCGGGCTGGGTGCGGTCACGCAGCGCGTGCGCACGCCAGGTGAGAATCGGGTGGCTTGCCAGCAGGTTCACGTACCAGACGGCAAGGCCGCGGTCGGTGACGGCACGGTCGGCGAGCTCATCGAAGTTGACCTGCTTGTTCAGGTACTTACCCGCCGCAAGCACCTTGACAGCGCCCTCAGCGCCCTCGGGGCAGAAGCGGTAGCCAAAATTGTCGGCGGTGTACTCCTGCGAGCGGGACAGCGCACTCGACAGCACCGGAATCTGGTTGAACAGCGTAGTGAAAATCAGACGGAAATAACCAACGTGACCTGCGGCGATGTGGCCCACCTCGTGGCCGATAATGAAGCGCAGCGCCTGCGGATCACGGGACTTACCACCGATTTCGAACAGGTCGGAGTACAGGCAGATGTAGCGACGGAAACCGTGACCTGCCGCGAAAGCATTCATCGTGCCGTTACCGAGGATGACGTACGCATCCGGCACACGGCGCAGGCCCGCAGCCTCAGCTGCTTCGGCGAGCATCTGGTACGCCTCAGGGAACTGGGTCGGGGTGATGCGCACACCGTGAACACGCTGCTGCGCGTAGTAGATTGCACGAACGATAAAGACGGCAATCGGGCCCAGGATGAGCAGACCAACCGTCTGGAAAATCAGGTCTTCCAGGCTCGCGGAGGTGCTACCGGAAGAAGGTACTCGAACCGAACCTTCACCGGTTGAGCTGAAGAGGTAACGCATCATCGAGCTGAACAGGTCGGCAAGCGCCATGAACAGCACAATGTAGCCGACCGCGGTGACCGCGTAGGCGGCGACCAGCCACGGAATTTCGGAGGGGTGACGCAGCGCGTGCAGCACCTTCGGCGGCAGCATCGACTGGTAGGCGAAGAGCTTCGGCTGGGGCAGGGGGCTGACCGGCTTCTGGCGCTCGTCTTCGGGGAGCCAGCCGGCGGAGAGGTCCTGCGGGAGGGGGTCACCGGGGGCACGGAATGCCTGCTGGCCGGGCTGGGCGTTGAACTGCCCGCCGGGCTGCTGGTGGTTTTCGGGAGGTTGAGTCATGTCTCGTCCGCTTCGTATCGAGTGTTATCTGATTCCACTCTATCGTTTTTGGGCACTTACTAGTGAATGTGAATGCGCTTTTTCTCATAGAATGCCCATTCGCGACGCTACAGTGCGCCACAGCGCAAGGGGCATACCGCCTCGCGGGTATAAAGTAATCCGCCGCGGCACCCATACAGAATGGGCGCCACGGCGGATCACGTTACGCTGTACCGCCTACACGGCGGGGTGCGCGGGGCTTAGAGGCTCTTGACGAGTTCCTCGGTAGCCTCAGCGATAGCCTTCTCCTCGTTGGTGGGGATGACCAGCACCTTGATAGCGGAATCCTCGGTGGAAATCACGCGGGGCTCGGGGGAACGCTTAGCGTTCTCTTCCTCGTTGTACTTGATGCCCAGGGGGCCGAGGCGGTCCAGGACCAGCTTGCGGAAGTCGCCAGAGTTCTCACCGATACCAGCGGTGAAGATCAGTGCCTGCGCGCCGCCAACGACCAGGTTGTAGCCGCCAATGTACTTCATCAGGCGGTAGGAGGTCATGTCCAGTGCGAGCTGTGCACGCTCGTCGCCGGACTGTGCAGCCTCAACGACCTTACGCATATCGTTGGAGCCAGCCAGTGCGAGCAGGCCGGACTCCTTGTTCAGGATGGTGTCCAGGCGTGCACCGTCGATGCCCTCACGAACCAGGATGGTGGTCAGTGCCGAGGGGTCGATGTCGCCGGAGCGGGTACCCATGATCAGGCCAGCCAGCGGGGTGTAGCCCATGGAGGTGTCGACGGACTTGCCGCCCTTCACAGCGGTCACGGACGCGCCGTTACCGAGGTGAGCAACAATGCCGTTGAACTCGTCGCGTGCAATGCCGAGCATGTCAGCTGCAACGTGGGAGACGTACTCGTGGCTGGTGCCGTGGAAGCCGTAACGGCGGATGCTGTACTTGTCAGCCAGGTCGTAGGGGATTGCGTAGCGCCATGCTTCTTCAGGCATGGTGGAGTGGAACGCGGTGTCGAAGATAGCAACCTGCGGCAGGGAGGGCCACTTGTGCATTGCTGCGCGCATACCCTGAGCGTGTGCGGGGTTGTGCAGCGGTGCCAGCGGGGAGAGGTCGTCGATCTGCTGGACAACTTCCTCGGTCAGCAGGGTGGGGTGGGTGAACTTCTCTGCACCCTGCACCACGCGGTGGCCGACTGCCTGCAGCTCGCGGCCGTGCAGGACGGGCTCAAGCTTCTCAGACATGATGTCGAATGCGACTTCGTGGTTGGGGACGTCGGTGCCGATGTTTTCGACGAGGCCGGAGGTCAGCATCTGCTCTGCCTCGGGCAGGGAGGTGTCACGCACCTGGTACTTCAGGGAGGAAGAACCAGCGTTCACAACGAGAATAAGCATGAAAGTATCTTCTTTCGTAGTTTTCTTTTCGTTCCATTCTCGCACTTTTCGAGCCTGCGTGCGAGACGGCCCCGACTGTGTTTTTGGCGGGGGTTTTTGTCGCGGGCGGTATCAGGGCATTAACGGGGGCAGGAGGCGCGGGGGCTCATCCCCGCGCATACGGGGAACGCTTTCGGTTGAGGATGCGGGTGTGCGTGAGTCGGGGCTCATCCCCGCGCATACGGGAAAACAGTGCGTCACCGAGTACACGATCCCGGACAGCGGGCTCACCCCCGCGCATACGGGGAAAACGCTTCTGCTTTGAAGAACCGTAAGCGTGACTAGGGCTCATCCCCGCGCATACGGGGAAAACATAGACCGGTTCAACCCAGCCTTCTGGCGCACGGGCTCACCCCCGCGCATACGGGGAAAACATGACCCTCTACGACGAGTGGCTGACTGACAAGGCATAATACCCATCCAAAGACCAAAAAAAATATTCAGTTTCCACACGTATACATATATAAAAGGGATGAGTAGACGATTACTCGCCTACGGTGACCCGCCGCCCGTGGCGGCTGGCCTTGACGCATCCAACGCCGCATCCCCCAACACCACCGAAACAGCGGCATCAGAGTCAGCAACTCCGCGTCCATTTAGACTCTCCCCCGTGCCGGGGGCGAGTTGCGCCTCATGCATCCGCACGGCCTCCGCACGGATATTACGTGCCGCATTCACGTCACGATCAATCCGCACACCACAGGCCGCGCACTCAAAGACACGCACGCGAAGGTCGAGCTTGGTTTTCGCTCGTGCTCCGCAGGCGCTACACGCCTGAGAGGACGCAAAGAAGCGGTCAATAATCTGTACCTGCGAGCCGTACCAGCTGGATTTATACTCCAGCTGACGGCGCAGTGTACCAAAAGCGGCGTCCAGAATGGACCGGTTCAGCCCGGCCTTCTGGCGCACACGCTTACCCGGTGCCTCAACGGTACCGGCAGCTGAGGCAGTCATACCCGCCACAGCCAAGTCTTCAAGCCCAATGAGGGTATACCCAGTGCTCAAGCGCTTAGAAACCTGATGCAAACCAGACTCACGGCGCAAGGCTACCAGGTGGTGGTGCCGTGCAATCTGCTGCACGATACGGGCACGACGCTTAGAGCCCTTCTGAGCGCGCGCGAGGGCACGCTGAAGACGCACCAGGCGTTTCTCAGCGGTACGTGCCCAGCGGGGATTAGCCAGGGTAGGGTCACCGTCACCAGTGAACTCCAGGGAAGGGTACCGCGCGAAACGTTGCGGTGCCTGCTCGTCAGAGAGCGCGGCGAGGTAGCGTACGCCCAGGTCTACACCGACAGCACCAGCAGAACGCTGGGCGCGGGTAGGGGTAGTAGACGGGCGGGTGAGCTCCACGAGGATAGAGACATACCACCGGTCAGCGGCACGAGATACCGTGTAGGAACGAATTTCAGCACCAGCACGCACCGCCTTGACGAGGTGACGAGTAGTGTCATGGGTGCGGATAACACCCAGGTGCGAGAGGCGCACGTGGCGGTAGTCCTCAATGGTCGGGGTAGTATTGATGCCGCGGCGCTTCAGCTGCGCCTTGCGGCGTGCGTATTCGGGCTCGCCGCGTAGGTATGCGGTGCCGTAGGCGCCGATAGTCTCCGGGGCGGGGATAGTGAAAGAATCACGGCTAGCACCCTTGCGCTTGAAGCGGGGCGTGCCGACGAGTCGGCCAGCACGAGCACCGGTACGGGAATCGAAAAAATTTTTCCACGCCTTATCGGCAGATTGCAGCCCTGAGACGAGGACTCGGCGGGGGATGGTGTGCATCCACGGCTCGGAGGACCGCTCGGTCTCGGGCCATACGGTGGTGGGGTCGGCACCGGCGTCGATGGCTTTGCCTGCGGCTCGGTGACGATTGATTTCAGGGGTCAGGTAATTGGTTCCGTATGCCCCATAACCAATGGACTTATACGTTGCGTCACTTTTGGATAAAGTCTTGAGCTCAGCCTTAACCGTGGCCTCGTCGTCGCCTGCGTCAATGCGGGCGTGCCAGTAGTCTGCTCGGGCGCGGGAGACATCGAGATTGTGGGCAGTGAGGAGGTTGTAGGCGTAGCGTGCTGCGCCTGCGCATTGTGCCAGGGCAATTTTTTGTGCCTGGGTGGGGTCGAGACGGAACTTATAGGCGCGGAGCGTAGTGTCAGCGTCGGTGCTGATTTTCATAGCCATGGCCTTTCCTCCTCTTCTACGAGCTATAGAGATAAGCTGTTTGGAAATCTCTTATAACAACCGTAGGGGATACCCCTGACAAGATAAGGGGTATTTTGGGGTACCCAAGAATATTTTGAAAATAAATTCTTCCACAGCCACAGAACCGATACATGGGATTTTTGTTGGGGTGCAACGTTTAGAAACGAGGACTACACCGGGGTGGCAGCGAGAAAAATAGTGTAAAAAATCGCCATTTTTTCACTATCCCCCTAATTCTCAGAAAATAGTGAAAAAATCGGCGATTTTTTCATAATCCAGGTCACAAATAGGCAGTTAGGGTGCTAGAC
>NZ_CAJZIE010000009.1:0-42145 GCF_916049665.1 uncultured Rothia sp.
TTTATTCAATTTTTGCTTTCAGCGGTGGTATACCCCAATCTGCGTAGAACGCGATTCCACGTCCTTCTATACCGGCTCCGACAATAGCTGTTAATGATATCTCTAGCTTGATGTGAACCGGAACACTTTTATGATATCAATCAGCAAAATGGGAGTCAAAATTATTTTAGTAATAATTCAATAATAATTTGCACCACTACAAACTATAGTATTTAGCTGCTAAAGCTCCCAGCCCGTTCTCTCTCCTCAGCAAACTTGCATCCTAAGTCGTCTTAATGCACTTCAGATGCTCCTCTGCCTTACACATTTCTAGGTTCTTATCGCAGATACAGCGGTAAACAGTCTTCACTTCCCCTGCTACTTTCACCCACCTCTCTTCTTCTTTCCTACGTGCGTATGCTTTTTTCGCTGGTGCGCACCTGGGTCAGCAGCAACGACGTTCCCACCGGTAAGCCTGCCCCGGATATGTACCTGGAGGTGGCGCAGGGCTAAGCGAATAGCATCTCCTCCCCCGGTATGAAGAAAGACCCCCGGCCCGCTCCTCAAGGAGCAGACCGGGGGTCTTCTATGCTTTATCTGCTGTACCTATAGGGGTACGAGCTTAGCGGCGCATAACCTTCTTCGCCAGGAAGTTACCGATGAACTGAACCAGCTGAACCAGGACGATAATAATCGCCACAACAGCCCAGGTAATCTCATCGTTGAAGCGCTGGTAGCCGTCCACAATCGCGATCTTACCCAGACCACCGGCACCCACGTAACCGGCCATAGCGGACATATCCACCACGCCAATAACGAGGAAGGTGTAACCCAGGATCAGCGGGCCAAGCGCCTCGGGAATCATCACGGTGAACAGGATGGTCAGCTTCGAAGCGCCCATCGCGCGCGCCGCCTCAATCACGCCCGGATCAATGGAGACCATGTTCTGCTCCACGATACGGGCAATAGCGAACGCAGCGCCGAAGCTCATCGCGAAGACCGCAGCGTTCACGCCCAGGCGGGTACCCACCACGGCGCTCGTCAGCGGGCCCAGCGCCGCAATCAGGATAATGAACGGAATCGGGCGAATCACGTTCACCAGAATGTTCAGGATCGTGTACACGAAGCGGTTCTGGAAAATATTACCTGCACGAGTGGTGTACAGCAGAGCACCCACAATCAGGCCGACCAGACCGGCACACAGCATGGTGATAGACACCATGTAGAAGGTGTCGCCAATAGCCGGGAGTAGCTTCTCGGGCAGGAACTCAGACCAGTCAGTCTTAGACGCAGCCAGCGGAAGAGTAGTAGCAAACATTTAGCGCACCTCCTGCACGCGGGCAACGGTCTTCAGTTCAGCAACAGCGGCATCAATGCTGGTGATTTCGCCGAGAAGTTCCAGGGTGAGGGTACCGTACGCCTTGCCCTGCAGAGTCTCAATACCGCCGCCCACAATGTTGAAGCGGACGTTACGGGCACCCAGGTAAGACAGCACCTTACCGAGCTCCTGGTTACCCTCCACGATTTCAACGTTGATGAGGTAACCCTTGTGGTTCGCGCGCAGCTCAGCCGCCTCCTTGCCGGTGGGGGCAAGCTTGACGGTGGTTGCCACGAACAGCTTCGCCACGTCGGTCTGCGGGTTGGAGAAGACGTCGTAGACGTTGCCCTGCTCGACCACGCGGCCGGACTCCATGACCGCCACACGGTCAGCGATGCTGGAGACCACGTCCATCTCGTGGGTAATCACCACGACGGTCACACCCAGTTCACGGTTCACACGCTTAAGGAGCGCAAGCACTTCATGAGTGGTTTCCGGATCCAGCGCGCTGGTGGACTCGTCCGCCAGCAGCAGTGCGGGGTTGGTCGCGAGCGCACGGGCAATACCCACACGCTGCTTCTGACCGCCCGAAAGCTGGTTCGGGTAGTGGCCTGCACGGTCGGCAAGGCCCACGAACTCGAGCATTTCCAGGGCGCGGGCGCGGCGGTCCTTCTTAGACCAGCCGGCAATCTTCAGGGGGAACTCAACGTTACCGAGCACGGTGCGGGAGTTCATCAGGTTGAACTGCTGGAAGATCATGCCGATGTTGGTGCGTGCTTCGCGCAGTTCGGAGTCGCGCTTGCCGGAAATTTCGAAGCCGCCAACGGTCAGGGTGCCACTGGTGGTGGTTTCCAGGCCGTTAATGAGGCGGACCAGGGTGGACTTACCGGCGCCGGAGTAGCCGATAATTGCAAAGATTTCACCGCGGTTAATGGTGAGGGAGACGTTGTCGACAGCAACTACTGCCTTGGGGCCGTTGCCGAAGACCTTGGAGACTCCGTCCAGAACCACCATGGGCGAGGTGCTATCGCCGAAGCTCTGTGCCAGTTCACTCATAAATATGTATCCGTAAATGTCGTGGTTGGGGCGCTAAAGGGCCTTAACGCCGTTACGCAAAGGACGGTAAGCCTGTCGTGACCCGCATCGGGTTCTTAGACTTACCGCCTTTGCGTATGCCTAGAGGAGGCGTGTATTGAGAAGATTACTTCTTGGCGCGCAGCTTGGCTTCTTCGTTAGCCAGGGACTGACGCAGCTCGTCGGTGCTCACGTTGACCTCAACAGCGGTGCCGCGGGTCTCTTCCTGAACGACGTCCATGACGGCCTTGGAGTGGAAGAGTTCAACAATCTTCTTGTAGGTCTCGTCGTCAGCCTTGTCCTTCTGAGCAACGAAGAGGTTCACGTACTTGATTGCCGAGGGGTCGGTCTTGGGGTCGTCCTGAGCCAGTGCGTCTGCGGGCTTCAGGCCTGCATCCTTGAGGAAGTCGTTGTTGACGACTGCGCCGTCAGCGGACTCCATGCCAACCACGGTCTGGGTTGCGTCGACGGGGGTGACCTTCACCTTGGAGTTAGCGGTGTCAACGTCGTCGATGGTGGGTGCGTCAACGTCAGCGTTCTTGAAGGTAACCAGACCGTTGGTCTTCAGCAGCTTCAGTGCGCGTGCTTCGTTCACGGTGTCGTTCGGGATAACGATCTCGCCGCCCTGGGGGATGTCAGCCAGCTTGGAGTGCTTCTTGGAGAACAGAGCCATCGGGTAGATGACGGTCGGGCCGACAATCTGCAGGTCCTTTTTAGCGCTCACGTTGTAGTTAGACAGGTACGCGATGTGCTGGAAGCGGTTCATGTCGATGTCACCGGCGTCCAGTGCGGGGTTCGGCTCGGTGTAAGCGCTGAACTCCTTGTACTCAATGTCGATACCCTGCTTCTTAGCTTCTTCCTTCAGGGTCTTGTTGAACTTCTCAGAGCCAACCACACCGATGGTGACCTTCTTGGATGCGGAAGAGGAGGAAGAGGAGGAGTTGGTGGAACCGCAGGCTGCCAGGCCAAAGACCATGGGGACAACTGCGAGTGCAGCAGCAAACTTCTTCACGGCTATGAATCTTTCTGTTGAATGATGATGCGTTCCACCGGGTGCTGACGTTGGTATTAGCACGTCCGATGGGAATGATGATGGGACAATTACAGCACGCGCGGGGGCGGGTGTGGAAGTTAAGAGCTATTCATGAGACACAGAACGTCAAGGTCGTCATATTTTGTCATATTTCGTCATGCGGTGATTATTTCCAGGTCACAAAGCGTCATTGACGGTGTATTCAGGCGCACACAAAACGCCGGCAAGGGTACAAAAACCCAAGCCGGCGTTCATAAAACGGGCAATCAGCGAGCCGCTAACGCCTACTGGTCAAACTCACCCGAAGCAATCAGCTGCTCACGCACCTTACGGCGCAGAACCTTACCCAGCATCGAACGAGGCAAATCATCCACCACCACGATGCGGCGCGGAACCTTATAGCGGGTCACCTTCGAGTAGCAGTGCTCACGCAGGGTATGCTCCTGCACCACACGTCCCGGGGCGGGCACCACGGCGGCAACGACCATCTCGCCACCGGCGGGCAGCGGAATACCGACGACTGCCGCATCCGCGACCATGTCGTGCTGTTTGAGGGCGACCTCAACCTCCGTCGGGGAGACGTTGAAACCACCGGTAATAATGACCTCCTTGATGCGGTCAACAATCTGGATGAAGTAGTCCTCGTCCAGGCGCACAATATCGCCGGTACGCAACCAACCATCGGGGGTGATGGTCTTCGCGGTCTCGTCTTCACGCTTCCAGTAGCCTGCAAAACGCTGGGGACCCTTCACCCACAGTTCGCCCTCTTCACCCTCGGGCACGTCCTCGCCGGTTTCCGGGTCCACCACGCGAATATCGGTGGAGGGGAACGGAACACCAATGAAACCGGCACGACGAGTGTCATTCAGAGGGTTGCAGGACACCAGCGGCGCACACTCGGTCAGGCCGTAGCCTTCCACCATGAAACCGCCGGAGGCTTCCTCCCACTCGGCAACCAGCTCAGGCGGCAGGTTCATCGCGCCAGACACCGCGTAACGGATACCCTCCAGGGACACACCGCGCTTCTTCGCCTCATCCATCAGGCGGCGGTACACCGGCGGAACCGCAGGCAGAATGGTCGGGCGGGTCTTCTTCATCGCCTTCAAAATCAGGTCCATGTCCACGGTCGGGAACAGCACCAGACGGGCACGGCACAGCGACGCAATCGTCACGCCCAGGGTCATGCCGTACGCGTGGAACAGCGGCAGAACCGAGTAAATGACCTCGTCATCGCCCGGGTTAATCCACGCCTCACCCATGCGGCCGTTCGACTCCAGGTTGCGGTGCGTAAGCATCACGCCCTTGGGCAGGCCGGTCGTACCCGAGGTGTACTGCAGCAACGCAATATCGTGCGCGGTCGGGCGGCGATGCGCAGGATCAATACGCTCACTCTTCACCAGCTGAGCCCACAGCACCGTACCCGGAGCGGGACCAGTCAGCTTCTCACGCGAAGCACGCGCACTCTTCAGCGGCAGCTTCAGCGCGGTACGCATCAGCGCAGGCATCGCAGAAATCATGTTCACCGAATAAATATGGTTCGGGCGGATATCAGCCGGAAGACCCGTAATATGCGAAGCGATCTTATCCCACACAATCGCGACCTTCGCGCCGTGATCCTCAAACATGTGGCGCAACTCCGCGCCCGTGTACAGAGGGTTATGCTCCACCACAATCGCGCCCAGACGCAGAATCGCGTAAAACGCCGCAATATGCTGAGGGCAGTTCGGCAGAATCAGCGCCACACGGTCGCCCGGCTGCACACCCGCTACGCGCAGGCCCTCCGCCGCACGCTCAATCTGATTGCCCAGCTCAGCGTAGGTGGTGGTCGCGCCAAAGAACTCCAGCGCCACCTTGTGGGGTACGGTGCGGACCGCCTCGTCAATGAGGTGGCTCAGCGAGGTTTCGGGCAGCTCAATATCGCGGGCAGTCCACGAAGAATAATTCTTCAACCAGGGGCGATGCGCCAACGGGTGTGCACCAGCCGATGCGCCAGCGGATGCGCCAGCGGGGGATGCAGGAGCCGCCGCATCCTGCAGGTTCGTGTTCTTCTGAGCCTCAGTCATGCAATGATTGTGCCTTCCCGCCCCCGCAGGCTTCAACTCAGCACCGTTTCTTTCCACGCTGAAAATCACATGGTACGCCCGCCCCAGATACCGCAATAAACACCAAAACACTAAGGCAGAACCCAGCAACTCTGGGATACTTAAAGCATGAGTAAACGACAGCAAGACATCACTGACGAACAGTTCAAGAAGCTCCTCCGCGAAATTTCCAAACGATTCGCCATCGCCGGAGGAGTCGTCATCCTGTTCGGAATGGCCATCATCGCACTTGCTTACCTTCTGGGAGGAGCCCACTAATGCGCACCCCGCAGCGCCCCAACGGCGACATCTTCAACCGCATGATCTCCGGCGCCGCCTACATGCCCGACGCCGAATGCTCCGCGCAGTACAAGCGCATCCACGCTGCAACCATCCTCGCCGAAGAACACTACGCACGCGGCGAGCAGGCACAGGCAATGCACGTCTACCGTGAACACCTCGGCCACCTGGGCGAGCACTCCCACATCCGCCCCGGCGCGCGCTTCGACTACGGCGTGAACACCTACATTGGCGACGGCTCCTTCTTCAACTTCGGTTGCGTATTCCTGGACGTCTGCCCGATCCGCATCGGCTCCACCGTCCTCGTCGGCAACAACGTACAGTTCCTCACCCCCACCCACCCGCTCAACCCCGTTGACCGCGCCGCATACTGGGAAGGTGGCAAGCCCATTACCGTTGAAGACAACGTCTGGATTGGCGGCGGCGCTATTATTCTGGGCGGCGTGACCATCGGCAAGAACTCCGTGATTGGTGCAGGCACCGTCGTCACCAAGGACGTCCCGGCTAACTCCCTCGTGATGGGCAACCCCGGCCGCGTGATTCGTACCCTGGACGAGAACGAACGCCCGGCGTACCCGCACACCTACTCCGCAGAAGCCCTGGAAGAAGCACGCGCCTTCTACGCTGACCGCAACCGCTAAATCAGCGCCCAGGACTAGAATCCAAAGGATTTAATGAACTCACAGAACAACACCCCGCAGCAGCGCCCTGCCGCCGCGGCGTCTTCCTCTGCCCCGGCATCTACACCTACCGAAAGTGACCTGTGGGAGGCGGCTTTCTCCTCCGACGACCCCACGGTGGTCCTGACCGATGAGGACCTGAACGCGGCGCGCCGCGCGCACGAAAAGGCGCGCGAGGCGGCCTCTTCCGCGCAGTCCTCGCAGGATGCGACCCGCCCCCTCACCGAGGCGGCTACCGCAACCCAGCCGATTGTTACCGGAGGCGCCTCCACCCAAGCCTCGGCAGGGGCAAACAGCGGTGCGCATAACGGCGCTAACCTGGGCGAACCCGCTACCGATAACCTCAGCTGGCTCGACAAGCCCGCAGCCCCCAGCGCCGACAACGTGCGCGGTAGCGCTTCCACCGCCCCCGCTACCGCACCGACCGTAGCGGCAAGTTACGAGGTGCCCGCACCCGGCAACGCCCATGCGGCACCCAGCGCCCCGCAGACTGACCCCGCGGATGATGACCACTTCGTCATCCCCACCCCCGCAGGTACCGCAGGCGCGGCGGGCGCAGAGCCCGTCCTCACCGCCGCAACCGCCCTGCAGATGCAGAAGAACCGCTACTCGCGCATGCACGTGCTCCCCGGCCTGCTCGGCTGGCTGGTCGCCACCTCCATCATGGATGGCGGACTCTGGGGCATCCAGTCGTGGCTGACCCTGACCGGTCAGAGCGAGTCCATCGAGTACGCCTCGGTGGTCTCCCGTCTCTTCAGCGGCGCATCGAACGCCGTGCCGGTCGCAGTGGCGCTGAGCGTGCTCATTTTCTTCGCCTACCTGGTGGGCGGCTACGCGGCGGGTCGTATGGCACGATTCGCTGGCGCTAAGCAGGGTATCGCCGTGTGGCTCTGGCAGATTATGGCGCTCATCCTCGGCTCCTTGGCGACTTTCCTGGCGCCTCAGCTGTTCCAGAACGGTGTTGCGTCCCTGTCCCTGCAGAAGCTGATTGCGGGTGATTTCGCGAACGGTCTGCTGGCGGTTCTGCTGGTTCTGGCGTTGAGCTTCCTCGGCGCTATCCTCGGCGGCCTCTGCGGACGTCTGTACCACCGCCGCGTGGACAAGTACCCGAGCGACCAGGTGGCACGCGAGGACGCCTAGGCTTCTCAGCGCCTGTGCCTCGGCGTTAGAGAAGACAAAAAACCTCCGGTACCTTACGCAAGGTACCGGAGGTTTTCTGTATCTAAATCTGGATCCTAAACGGCCTCAGCTACCCAACAATAAGACGCTGACTAGCTAAAATGTGCCGCCTAGTGGTCCAGCAGCAGTGCAGGCTCCTCAAGAATTGCAGCCACATCAGCCATGAAACGAGCCGACAGGTCGCCATCCACCACGCGGTGGTCGAACGAGCCACCCAGGGTCGTCACCCAGCGAGGAATAACCTCACCATCAACCACCCACGGCTTCTGCTTGATCGTACCGAAGGCAACAATCGCAACCTCACCCGGGTTGATAATCGGGGTACCCGTATCAATGCCCAGCGAACCAATGTTCGTAATGGTCAGGGTGCCGTTCGCCATCTCAGCGGGCTGAGTCTTACCCTCACGGGCGCGAGTAGTCAGGTTGTTCAGCGCAACCGCCAGCTCACGCAGGGACAGCTCCTGAGCGTCCTTAATGTTCGGAACCATCAGACCGCGCGGGGTCGCCGCAGCAATACCCAGGTTCATGAAGTGCTTAATCTGAATTTCGCTATCGGTCCAGGTTGCGTTGACCTGCGGGTTACGCTCGGCAGCCCAAATGACTGCGGCAGCGAGCACCAGCAGCGGGGTGACCTTCACGCCCTCAAAGTGGCGGGAGCGCTTCAGGCGCTTCACGAACTCCATGGTGCGGGAGGCGTCAACGTCCACGAAGATGGACACGTGCGGGGCGCTAAACGCCGAAGAAACCATCGCCTTCGCGGTCGCCTTACGCACACCACGAACCGGGATGCGCTCGATGCGGTCACCCGGAGTGGTCGCGGGCTGCCAGAACGGCTGGCGGGCGCCGCTATGCTGCACATCGCTCATGTGCGCCACATAGTTCATGAGGTCCTGCTTGGTCACCTGGCCGCGCGCACCGGTAGCGGTCACGTTCGCCAGGTCAACACCCAGCTCCTTTGCGGCAAGACGCACCGGAGGCGGTGCCAGGGTCGGGCGGTGCGGAACCTGCTCGGGCGGCAGGGTCGGTGCCGGAGCCGCAGCGGGTGCCGCAGCAGCGGGCTCGTGCGACAGACGCTGCACCACCGAGTTCAGCGGACTGTTCTCCACAAAGCGGGAGGCACGCTCAGCCAGCTCGCTCAGCAAGCCCTGGTTTCGGTTCACCGGGTCGGCGGGGGTGTGCGCCACAGGCGCCTGAACGGTAGGCGCTACCGGTGCCGCGGGAGCCTGCGCGGGCTGAGTTGCGGAGGCGGGGCGCTTGCGGGCGCGGCGCTTCACCGCATCCGCCTTGGGGCCGGAGCCAACCAGTGCGGCGCCGGATTCAGCCTCTGCCGCGGCGGGTGCAACCGGTGCCGCGGGGGCGCTGTCGCCACCGGAGATACTGATAATCGGGGTGCCCACCTCAACGGTTTCACCTTCGGCAACGAGCAGCGCCTCGACGGTGCCGGCGAAGGGCGAGGGCAGTTCCACGACGCTCTTAGCGGTCTCAATTTCGACGAGGACGTCGTTGATGGCGACCTCGGTGCCGACGGCTACCTTCCAGCTGAGGATTTCTGCTTCGGTCAGGCCTTCACCCACGTCAGGGAGCGGGAAAATCTGGGACATTTTTACCTCTCACTAGGGCATATACCCTATACGGAATATTCTGTGCGGGCTTACAACCCGCCATAGCGCAACACGCTGATACGTCAGATCAGGGCATGCCTAGTAGTCAAAAGCGCGGTCAACCGCCTCAAGAATACGGTCAATATCGGGCACGTACTCTTCTTCAACACGCGAGACCGGGTACGGCATGTAGTAGCCGCCCACGCGAATCACCGGCGCCTGCAGGCTGTAGAAGCAACGCTCCGTAATGGCCGCAGCCAGCTCGCCACCCATACCACCGAAAGTCGGTGCCTCGTGCGCGATAATCAGACGGCCGGTCTTCGCCACCGAAGCGGCAACAGTCGGCACATCCAGCGGCGAAATCGAGCGCAGGTCAATAACCTCAATCGAACGACCATCCTCAACGGCAGCCTCCGCGGCAGCCAGAGCGACCGGCACCAGCGGGCCGTACGCAACGATGGTCGCGTCCGTACCCTCACGCACCACCTGGGCGCTGAACGGGTCAAAGGAAGTGTCGCTAAAGTCCACTTCGCCCTTGAGCCAGTAGCGGCGCTTCGGCTCAAAAATAATGACCGGGTCCGGGCACTCAATCGCCTTGCGGGTCATCCAGTACGCCTCATGCGGGGTCGAGGGAGTCACAATGCGCAGGCCCGCGGTGTGGGCGAACAGTGCCTCCGGGGACTCGGAGTGGTGCTCCACCGAACCAATCACGCCACCGTACGGAATACGGATGGTCACCGGCACCGTGTACTGCTTATCAGTGCGGTTGTGGATCTTCGCCAGCTGGCTCGTGATCTGGTTGTACGCGGGGAACACGAAGCCGTCGAACTGAATCTCCGGCACGGGACGGTAGCCACGCAGCGCCATACCGATGGAGGTGCCGATAATGCCGGACTCACCTAGGGGCGAATCCATGACGCGACGGTTGCCGAAGCGCGCCTGCAGGCCCTCGGTCACACGGTACACGCCGCCGAGCTTGCCGATATCCTCACCGAGCATGACGACGGTTCGGTCGGCCTCCATGGCGTCTTCCAGGCCGCGGGTGATGGCCTTGGCGAGGGTCAAACGTTCAATTTTCTCGCTCATGCTTACTCCTCCTCAAAGCCTGCAACATAGTTACGGTAGAACTCGCGGTCGTCCTCCACCTGCTGGTGCTCCTGCGCGTAGACGCGGTCAAAGAAACGCTCAAAGTCGGCAGGTTCCGAGCTGAGAACAGCCTCACGCACACCGGATGCAATCTGCTGGGCGACTTCTGCAACCTCAGCAAAGAAGGCATCATCAGCGTAGCCGTTATCGCGCAGGTACTTCTCGAGGCGGATCATGGGGTCGCGGTGCAGCGGGCCCTCAAGATCGGCGTCGGTACGGTACTTGGTGGGGTCGTCCGCGGTGGTGTGCGGGCCGAGGCGGTAGGTCTCAGCCTCAATCAGCACGGGGCCTTCGCCAGCGCGAATCTTTTCCATGGCGTAGCGGGTTGCGGCAAGCACGGCGAGGACATCGTTGCCGTCCACGCGGATACCTTCGAAGCCGTAGCCTGCGGCGCGGGTGGACACCGGCACGCGGGACTGCACCTCGAAGGGCACGGAGATAGCCCAGCGGTTGTTCTGCACAAAGAAAAGCACCGGTGCGTTATAGGAAGCAGCGAAGACCATGGACTCGTGCGCGTCACCCTCGGTGGAGGAGCCGTCACCAAAGTAGACCGCCACGGCAGGCTTCTGGGTATCTTCGGCGGGGTCGGTTGCCTGACCCTGACCGGTGGGGCGGGTGCCAGTTTCAGCCTCGATGTCGGCGTCGAAGTTCAGACCCATGGCGTAGCCGACGGCGTGCAGGGTCTGGGCGGCGAGCACCTTGGTGTAGGTGTGGAAGTTGTGCGCCTTCATGTCCCAGCCGTGGGTGGTGGAGCCGCGGAAGATGGTAATCAGGTCGCGGAAATCCACGCCGCGCGCCAGGGCGACGGCGTGCTCACGGTAGGACGGGAAGATGTAGTCGTTGGGTGCGTAGGCGAGTGCGGAGCCAATCTGCGCAGCTTCCTGACCTCGGCTGGGCACCCAGAGGGCGAGCTGGCCCTGGCGCTGCAGGGCGGTTGCCTCGTCGTCGAATCGGCGGGTGGTGTACATGAGGCGGTATGCCTCGCGCAGGGTGTCTGCGTTGACGTCTTCGATGTACCGGCTGTAGGTGGGGTGTTCGTGTACGGTGCCGTTTTCATCCATGAGCTGGATGCGTTCGGGCACTCCGGGGTACTTGTCGTTCTCGTGCATCTAACCTCCACACGTGACGAGGGCTTGGCCCTCAGCGGCCCGGGTTTTAGTCTCAACGTTCACCTGATGGTGCAGAGTTTGAGGTGTTCCGGCAGGCCTGTGAGGGTCTGGGCATATATAGTTACCAGTCTACTCTTTCTGGCTTTATCTCGCGGCAGTTATGCTGATAACGCAGTGTATTGTGCCCTGTCATTCACTATTTGAACATCATTAAATTAAACCTCCTATATATTCTTTTTCTAGAATATATAGGAGGTTTAGTTTAGCTATTAAGCACTTTTTCGAGCCACCATTTTTCCCACGCGAGAACCATTTGAAAAGCCTAAACGAACCTCGACTAGGGAAAATAGTACATTGTTCAATTATGGTCGGGTCATCACCCAAGCCCCTTCATAAGAGGCTCTAGAGCCCCTTCGCGAAGACCTCGCAGAGCGAGAGGAAACGGTCGTTCGCCTCCACCTCGCCAATGCTCACGCGCACGCCCTCGGTACCAAACGCACGCACCGACAGCGCATGCTCACCCATCAGCTGCACGAACTCACCAGTACGCTCCCCCAGCGGTAGCCACACAAAGTTCGCGTAAGTGCTCGGGAACTCGTACCCCAGATCGCGCAGGCGGGCGGTCACACGCTCACGCTCAGAGACCAGGTGGCTCACACGCTCCATCACCGCATCCTCATGCTCGATGGAGGCGATAGCCGCCGCCTCCGCCAGCGCCGTCACCGCGAACGGGGTCGCCGCCACGCGCAGATGCTGCGTAATCTGCGGGTGTGAAATCGAGTAGCCCACGCGCAGACCAGCCAGGCCCTGCGCCTTGGAGAAGGTGCGCAGAATGATGACGTTCTCGTAGTCGCGGTAGATGTCCAGGCCGTTCAGCGGGGCTTCTTCACCTTCCGGCACGGTGGATGCGGCGCAGAACTCGAAGTACGCCTCATCAATCACCACGGGAATGTGGGCGGGCACCTTCGCCAGGAACGCGCGAATCTGGCTCTCGGTGACGGCGGGGCCGGTCGGGTTGTTGGGGGTGCAGACCAGAATCAGGCGGGTGCGGTCGGTGATAGCTGCCGCCATGGCGTCCAGGTCGTGCGCGCCGTTGGGCAGGTTCGGTACCTGCACGCTGCGAGCGCCCATAATGCCGACAAGGATCGGGTACGCCTCGAAGGAACGCCAGGCGTAGATGACTTCATCCTGCACGCCGTCGGCGTTTACGCCGGCGAAGGTTTTGAGAATCTGATTGAGCGCCCCGAGGCTTCCGGCACCAGTGACGATGTCGTCAGCATCCACGCCCAGTCGCGCGGAGAGCTTCTGGCGCAGGGCGGTGGAGAGCGGGTCGGGGTAGCGGTGCGCGGTCGCAAATTCTGCGAGGACCCGCACAACCTCGGGCACGGGGCCCAGCGGGTTCTCGTTGGAGGAGAGCTTGTACTGGGTGAGGCCTTCGACGGGTGCGGGCGGCTTGCCTGCCGCGTAGCTGGGCAGGGTGTTGAAGACGGGGCGGACCCGGATGTTGGCGTGTTCAGCTGACTGGCTCATACTTCCAGTATGTGCCTGCGGGTAGCTCGGAGGCTAACGCTTCTCACCTATAGAGCAGGTCGCGAGCCGAGTCGGCAACAATCCAACGGCGAGCGCTGTACGCAAAGATGGAGGGGCGCCGCCGGGGTTGTTCCCAGCGGTGCCCCTCCTTTTCTCTTCTCTACTCTACTCGTCCCCTCCACCCTCCACCGAGCCGTCAAGATTGGTTCTTGAGGCTAGGGTTTTAGACCACCAGGGGTTCACGCTCCTCGATGGGAGTCAGGTCCTCGGGAGGGCCTGGTGCACGGAACCCGGGGTCGATGTTCTCGGGCGGAGTTGGTGCGAGGAATCCAGGGTCAATGCTCTTGGGCGGGAGCATGGGCGCAGGCTTCAGCCCCGGCAGAGTGGGGATGAGCGACTCACCGCCGTCGTAGTCTCCGCCCTGTCCGGGTCCGAAGGTTGGAAGATTCTTGAGCACAGAACCAGCGTTAGGGAGCTGCAACTGATCGATGATTGGCTGAGTAATAGCCTTTCCGACATGCGTATGCAGATCTGCAGGTGTGGGCAGAATATCCGGCGGAATCAGGCCTGCAGGGGGTAGCTGTCCCTCTGCCTCGATTCGAGCGGGCATCTTGATGGGCGCAGGCTCCGGGCGGCTCAGGTCCCCGGGCATCTTGATGGGGGCAGGCTCGGGGCGGCTCAGGTCGCTCGGCATATTGATGGCGGGCGGCAGATGCTGCGGGTTGTATCCCTGCAGGAGGGGTACCTTGGGCATCTGCGGCACAGGGGTTTCAGGCCATGCAGGCGGCGGGTCCTGAGGCTTTTCCTGCGGAGTCGGCTCGGGGTGAGGAATCGTCTTCTGGGCACCCTCGATGACCGCGGGGATTTGCTTAGCAACCGCCCATGCGGCTTCTCCAGATTCTCGCTGAAGACCCTCTGCCTTCTGCTTGGCAATCTCCATGCCCTGCTGGACGTCTGAGACGGTGTCTTCGACATTCTGTCGAATATTTTCGATACTCTCTCGCACTTTACGCTTTGCTTTAGCTAGGTGCCCGCCTGTCTGCCCGTCAATCGCCTCAACTACACCCCAACCGCTAAGCCCAGTTCCTGATGCTAAAGTAGCACCACCGTAGGTTCCGATACGTCCGGCTGTTATACCGATTCGTACAGCAGATGGCAGACCATCCGGCATAGTTGAGGCGGAGGTAACCTTCTGCTCCCCCAGCACATACTCTTTACCGTCCATTGCGGCACGCATGCCGCCAGGCACCTTGCTGCTATACCCTTGACTGTATAGAGCTTCTTGGTAATTTTCGGCATGATGCTTATAGTTATCGACGGTGATTACCGTATCGCGTTCATCGGGGCGCCACGCTCCCTTGAAAATCTGGGCAAAAAGAGACTGCTCTGCCACATCAGGAACCCCATCGCCTTCTCCTTCCACGTAATCCACAGCAAAGTCACGTTGTTTAGCAGGCATAACCCGCAATGGGGTGCCTTGGGCATAAATACCCACAATGTTGATTTCTTCGGCAATTTTTTGGCTATTCGCCATGTTGTAGGCAATCATGGCTCCCTGACTGAAGCCTTCCATGTACACGCGGGCTCCCTGGGGTGCCCCTGCATCACGTAGAGCCTGCAAAACCATCTCGTAAGCGGCATTCATGTAACCCAGCCTGGATGATTCATGCGTGATACCGGCTGGGTCTATAGGAGACCCTTCGAGGGAATCAAAGACAGTGCCGGGGATACTCACGACATACAGGGCATGGGCTGGGTCGCCTTCGTGTCCTGCTTCGTACATGACGGTGACGAGCACGGCACCACGTTCAGCGGCCGAGGGGTTCTGTCGGGAACGCTCAAGTTCAAGGTCCTGCGCTTTACCAATAGCCAGCAGACGGTCCGAGCTGGCGCCTACAGAAAGCTGGTTTTTCTCGCCACGATGCGCAGCAATACCGTATTCGTCGGCAGAAGCGGTCCGAATATTGTGAGCCTTAGCGCCAAGAAAAGTATCGATTCCAGATTTAATGATGCCGAATAGGCCACCACCCAGTGCCTTTCGAACGAGCCCTCGCGGAATGCCAAACATGCTTGCAAGGCGGTCAAATGCTCGCGAGCGCGCAATTTCGGGGTTCCATTTGGCGTCCATATAGGCGGTGAAGCCGAAGAGAATACCCGCTACGAGAGGCGAATACGGCAGCGTTCGAGATGCAGAGAAGTACCCAAGCTCAGGAATGATGAGCTTCAAGAGGTAGTTAGCTTCGCCGGGTTCTCCAGCGATGAGGCCGCGGAGGTGGTCTCGGGTGCTGCGTCCGTCGGGCAGCTTGCCGTCCTTTGCGATGCCCATGGACTCGAACCAGCCTGCGACAATATTTTCGGTCTGCAGGTAGGAGCTGTGGGCTGCGCGGACGGCGGCTGCGGTGGCGCCGAATTTTGCGGCGCTAATACCGAGGTCTGCGGCGAGGCCGGCACAGAGGCCAGCTGCCTGCTGGGCGCGTCCGTTAATGCCGAGGAAGAGCCGGGTTTCGGCGGCAATACCGAGAATCGGCATGGTGCGGTCGGCGCAGGTGCGGCTGACGGTGTCGAGCCCGTCGGCAATGGCGGGCATTTCTTCGAGGGCGACGCTGATGGTGCCTGCGGTGGGCCCTGCAGAGTCGCTGAGGTCACCGATGGGTGCAACGGTGGGTCCGGTAAGCATGGTTTCTCCTAGGGTGAGGTTAGTGGGTTCGGATGAGCGAGCTCAGCCCGTCGGGCAGGTTCACGTGCATGAGTGAATCGAGCGCTGACTGGGCTTTTTGCACGCCTGAGCGGGCGATGATTTCGCCGGGGTCAAGCTTTTCGAGGGCGTCCGCGACGCCGTCGGCGAGTTTGCCGAGTAGGTTATCTACGGCGGAGGCGGCGGCTTCGATTGCCTGCGCTTTGGAGGTGAGGTCGTTGGCGAGTTCTTCACCGGCGGCGGCGATCATGGCGGCGGCGTTTTCGGCTTGTTCGGCTTGGTTGCGGATTTTTTCGCGGTGTTCTTCGAGCTGTCGCCGGTAGGCGCGTCCAGCTTCGGATGCCCAGTGGTCGCCGTTGAGTTCGTTGGCGCGTTGGTGTGCGGTGCGGATTTCTTGGGCTTCGGTGCGCATCCTGTGGGAGAGTTCTGCGCCTTTGGCGCGGGCAAGGGTGGCGGCTGCCATGAGCTGGGTGGCGAGGGCGTGGCCGGCGGCGGTGCCGATGCCCATGTGTCCTGCAGCGCGGAGAATATCGGTCGGTTCGATGCGGGGCAGCTGGGGTACGGGTGGTGGTGTGGTGTCGACGAGGGTGCTCATAGTGTGTCCTTTCACGGCGGGTTTGTTTTAGGCTAAATCTGCCGCGGTGACCGTGCAGGCGGAGTGCGCCAACCTGTGGATAACTTCGGCTTGTTTCGAAAAATTCGCACGTTTTGGGCCCTTCGGACCCCGTTTCTGCCCCCTCGACGGCTTCCCGCAATGTCATATTTCTGCAACTAACGGGGCCACCCATCACGTCCATTTGTTCTGACCGCCTCATTTTTTCGACGAATTCATGCAAAAATAGAGTTATGTCTCACACCAATAACACCATCCTGCCTTCTGGCCGTATTGACCTGGGCACCGGCGAACTCGCGCTGGGCCCCCTGGACGGACGCTACGCTTCCGTGACCGCACCCCTGACGAACTACCTTTCTGAGGCGGCGCTGAACCGCGACCGCATCCACGTTGAGGTTGAGTGGTTCATTTACCTGTGCGAGCACGAGGTGCTGCCGGGTCTGTCCCCGCTGAGCGAGGAGCAGAAGAAGGGCCTGCGCGCCATCGTGACCGATTTCAACGCTGATTCTGTGGCGGAGCTGGCTGAGATTGAGGCTGTCACCGTTCACGATGTGAAGGCGGTTGAGTACTACATTGGTCGCCGTCTGGAGGGCCTGGGTCTGGGCCACCTGGTGCCGCTGGTTCACTTCGGCTGCACCTCCGAAGACATTAACAACCTCTCCTACGCCCTGGGCATCAAGGATGCCGTGCAGAACGTGTGGATTCCCGCCGCGGAGGAGCTGATTGAGGTTCTGCTGAACCTGGCCGAGGAGGGCCGCGAGGTTCCCATGCTTTCGCGCACCCACGGTCAGCCCGCAACCCCGACCACCCTGGGCAAGGAGATGGGCGTGCTCGCTTACCGCCTGAAGCGCCAGGTCAAGCACGTGAAGGCTATCGAGTTCCTGGGCAAGATTAACGGTGCGACCGGCACTTACGCTGCTCACTATGCGTCGGTGCCTAGCGCTGATTGGCAGAAGATTTCTCGTGGTTTTGTGGAGCACCTGGGTCTGACCTGGAACCCGCTGACCACTCAGATTGAGTCGCATGACTGGCAGGCTGAGCTGTACTCGGATATTGCGCACTTCAACCGTGTGCTGCACAACCTCTGCACCGATGTGTGGAGCTACATTTCGATTGGTTTCTTCCGCCAGATTCCGGTGGCGGGTGCAACCGGTTCGTCGACTATGCCGCACAAGGTGAACCCGATTCGTTTTGAGAACGCGGAGGCTAACCTGGAGCTCTCCAACGCCCTGCTGGATTCGCTGGGCTCAACCCTGGTGACTTCCCGCTGGCAGCGCGACCTGACCGACTCCTCGGCTCAGCGCAACATCGGTGTGGCGTTCGGTCACTCGGTTCTGGCCATTTCGAACGTGGTGAAGGGCCTGAAGCGCCTGGACATCGCGACCGACGTGATTTCTGCTGACCTGGATTCCAACTGGGAGGTCCTGGCTGAGGCGATCCAGATGGTGATGCGCGCTGAGGCTATCGCGGGTGTTCCCGGTATGGAGAACCCCTACGAGCGTCTGAAGGAGCTGACCCGCGGTCACCGCGTGGATGCTGCTCGCCTCAAGGAGTTCGTGGCAACCCTGGGCCTCTCCCCCGAGGCTGAGGAGCGTCTGTCGAACCTGACCCCGCACACCTACAACGGTATTGCGGCTCAGCTGCTGGACCACGCGAAGAACGCGTAGCCTGTAGCGCCCGCTAACGGTTTACACGCTAAAGACCCCGGGTCCCTGTATAGGGATCCGGGGTCTTTAGCGTGTTGGGTCTTTTTATGTTCTGGCTTTATAACCAGCGGGTTTAGCGGCCGAGCATGCGGCGGTGGCCGGTTTCGGTGTCGTTGCCCTTGCCGCGGGTGAAGACCTTGCCTGCCGCCTTTCCTACGTCCTTGACGCCCTTGAGGAGGGCACCAGCCACGCCGGAGGAGCTTTCCGAACCGTCGCCGCCCTGTACGCGGGGTGCGCGCGGGGTGATCATGAGCTCTGCGGGGAAGTAGGCGGGTGCGTCGCCGAAGGCTCGGCGGGTGTTGCGCACGACGTCCTTGCCGAGGGTCAGGTTTGCACCGCCGCCTACGACTGCGCCGACGCCGAAGGGCAGGGCGCGGCCGAGCAGTGCGCCGGTCTGGCGGGTCAGGAATCGGCGGATGAACATATTGCGGATGGTGCGTTCGACGCTGAACATCTTGCCGCCGGAGGAGTTGCCGAGCAGCATGCCCCACTTGTTGGAGACGCCGCTTGCCTTGCCGGTCTGCAGCAGCACGGTGTTCATGAGCTGGGAGCCTTCGTCGCCGAGCATGATGGCCATGACCATGGAGCGGGCGGTTTCGGCGTCGTGTACGTGCACGCCGTGCAGTTCTGCGACGGCCTGGGCGTAGAGGGCGGTGCGTTCGAGGTAGCCGCCGACTGCGAGCGCGGACAGGCTCATGGAGGTGACGGTACCTACGCCGGGTACGAATGCGGATGCGCCGGTGACGCCGCCGATGGCGGTGATGTCGCGCAGGTAGGTGCGGTCGAGGCGCTTGTGGATTTGTTCGGGGGTTTCGTCGGGGTGCGCTTCACGGAGTTTTTTGACGATGGACAGCGCGAGCGGTCGTTGCATGCGCAGTACGTTGTCGAGGGTGGTGGTTAGCGCGGGACGGGGGTTGCCGTCCTCATCGAATAGAGACTTCTTCGGGTCAAGCATGCTCTCAGTAAATCACGGCTGGGTGAATATTTCCTGAATATGGGGGTTGTGGTGGGGTTTGGGGGTGTTTTTTCACTGAGGGCGTGCGGGTGGTATGCGGTTGGTTAGGGTGTTTTGGTCATTATTTGCGCCCATTTTTAAACCGCGTAAAATTGTCCTAGATTACACACTATTCATTGTTTGCATAGTGCGTGACCTGTTTCACGATGATTCCGGGTCGCGCCTGATGACAGATAGCGGCTAATACCTCTTCTGGACTATAAGGATTGCTATGACTTCTTCCACCCATACGCCCAATGCTGCGCGTTCTCCTGTGATGACTCAGGGGCTGGGTGTTGCTTACGCGACCGGCGCGATTATTTCGGCGCAGTTCGGTGCGGCTCTTGCTAAGCAGCTGATGGGCGATTTGGGCCCGTGGGGCGTGGTGACTCTGCGCCTGTTGACCTCTACCATTTTGATGTGGGCATTTTTCCGCCCGCAGATTCGTTCGTGGACTCGTGCGCAGTGGCTGACTGTGGTCGTCATGGGTGTTGCGCTGACGGGCGCGAATGCGTTCTTCTATGTTGCGATTGAGCAGGTTCCGCTGGCGATTGCTGTGGCTATTGAGTTTATGGGTCCGCTGGTGTTGGCGACGGTGATGTCGCGCCGCAAGCTGGACTTGGTGTGGATTGCCCTGTCCTTTACGGGTATGGCAATTCTGACGGCTGAGTCGCAGGCGAAGCCGGAGGATTTCGCCCTGGTGGGTGTGTTCTTTGCGGTGCTGACCGCGATTTCTCGTGCCGCCTACATTTTGGCGACTGAGAAGGTGGGCGCGCTGATCCCGGGTATGGGCGGCATGGTGATGGGTAACGCGGTTTCGACTCTGCTGGTTCTGCCGTTCCCGTTTATTCTGAGCGGCAATAACCTGTTGAAGGTGACCCAGGATGTGAACCTGCTGGCTATTGGCTGCCTGATGGGTCTGTTGGCTTCTGCTCTGCCGGCGTTGGGTGAGGTTTCTTCGCTGCGTCTGCTGCCCGCGCATATTTACAGCGTGGTGCTGTCCCTGGAGCCTGCGATTGCGGCGGCTGTGGGTATTGTGATGCTTGGTGAGGCTACCGGCCTGGTTCGTTGGGTTGCTATTGCTCTGCTGGTGGCGGCGAGTATCGGTATTTCGATTTCTCACGCTCGCGCCCAGAAGAAGGCGCAGGAGGAGGGCACGCTGGAGGAAGCTGACCGCTACCTCCCCGGCGCTGTGGATGCGCACGCGGTGGATATTGCGCAGATGGCGACCAGCTCCATTACGATTCCTTCTGCCGATCAGATTAAGGCTGACCGTGAGGCGAAGGGCCTCTAATCTACTGAACTGTAGCCGTGTCGACGGTTTCTAGCACCCCCGGGTAACGAGTAGGATAGTATCTCGTGTTGCCCGGGGTGCACTGTTTAAAACGGCGCTATTAGAGCGTTCATTCTGCCCCGTAGCGGCACAGCATACACACGTGAAGAACTACCGCCTCATCAGGCGCAGGAAGGAGAACCTTGTCGCATACCGCACCCCAACGCCCCGCGCTGGGCATCATGTTTGTGTTGATGTCCTGCTCGTCGCTACAGTTCGGTGCCGCGTTCGCGGTGACGCTCTTCCCGTTGTTTGGTGCTCTGGCTATTAGCGTGAGCCGCCTGGCGATTGCTTCCATTGTGGTGGGTAGCGCCGTGTGGTTGGCGGCTCGTTGGCGTGCCCGTCGTGGCGGCACGATGCCGCCGGGTGCGTTGTCGTGGTCGAAGGAGCAGTGGTGTGCCGTCATCATTTTCGGTATGACGTTCGGCCTGATGAACGGCTTCTTCTATTGCGCGATTGACCGCATCCCGATTGGTTTGGCGGTTGCGGTGGAGTTCTTGGGCCCGCTGGCGTTGGCGTCCATGCTGACTCGCAGGCTCCGCGACGCGGTGTGGGTGCTCTGCGCCCTGGCGGGCATGCTGGTGCTCGGCTACGAGGCGGCGGTCGGTAGGGATACCGACTACCTGGGTCTGACGTTCGCTCTGGTTGCTGGCGTGTTCTGGGCGCTGTACATTCGCTCGAGCGCGAAGGTGGGTGCACTGGTGCCGGGTGCGAGCGGCCTGGCGGTTGCGATGCTTGTTGGTGCCGCGTTTATTGCTCCGGTGGCGGCGATTGTTCCGGCACCCCAGCCGCTGTGGAATGCGGCGCAGGATCCGATGCTGCTCCTCATGATTTTTGGTACCGCGATGTTCGCTTCGGTGATTCCCTACAGCGCGGAGCTGATGGCTCTGCGTAACCTGCCGCAGCAGGTGTTTAGCGTGCTGATGAGCATGGAACCGGCGATTGCGGCGATTGCCGGTTGGGCGCTGCTGAATCAGGAGACCGGCCCGATTCGTTGGGTGGCAATCTGTCTGCTGATGACGGCGAGTGTGGGTATTACGCTCACCACCACGCAGGGCAGCTCCCCCAAGCCGAAGGATGAGGGCGAGGAGCCCGTCCCCGTGCCGCTACCCGAGTAAAACAAAAATTCCGCCGGCGCGCGGCATATAGAAAACCCATATACAAAACCGTTGAGGCGGGTACCTGGTTGGTACCCGCCTCAACGGTTTTATGTTCCAGTTTTAGCTCTCGGCCAGCTCGTCCAGCAGATCGCGCAACTCGTCGGTGGTGAGCACCTCCGCCGGATGCGGGCCCATCGCGTACAGCCGGTCCTGGGTGTCCTCGTCCAGCTCACGGGAGGTACCAACCAGCACGAGGTTACCTTCGTTCTGCCCGCTGAGCATGGAGCTCTCGCACAGGCACCACACGTGGTCGAAGACTTCCAGCATGGCGGTTGCCTGCAGCTGGAAGAAGGGCAGACCCGCGTCATCGCCCACGTTAATGGCGACCATGCCGCGCTCGCTCAGGGCGTCCTTGAGTTCGCGGTAGAAGTCGCGGTTCGCCAGGTGCGCGGGCGCGTCCATGCCGGTGAAGATGTCGAGGATAATCGCGTCGAAGCCGGGTACGCCCAGCAGTTCGGGCAGGTTCGCCAACTGCTCGCGGGCATCACCGACTACCAGCTGGCAGTCGGTGCCGACAGGCAGCGGCAGGCGGTCCGTCACGAAGCCCATAAGCTCGGGTTCGATATCGACAGCAACCTGGCGGGATCCGGGGCGGGTCGCCTGAATGTAGCGCACGAGGGTCAACGCACCGGCGCCCAGGTGTGCGGCGGTAATGGGTTCGCCGGCGGGGGCGAGCGCATCCACCGTGTTGGCGATGCGGCGCAGGTACTCGTAGAACACGTAGGAGGGGTCCGCAATATCCACGTGGGACTGTTCGGCACCGCCGATTTCGAGAACGTAGCCGTGGTCGCTGAACCCGTCCGGGTGGATTTCGGCGCGCTGGCCGCCGGAGAGCTGAATGTGCGCCACTACTTCACGCCAGCTTCACGCTTGAAGGTGCTGACCAGGTCATCCACCGAGGAGGAGGAATCCAGGCCCTCAACGACCTTGTCGTTCACGACGAAGGTGGGGGTGCCCTTCACGCCAATCTTCACGGCGTGATCGTAGTCGCGCTGGATGGGCTTGACGGTATCGGAAGCGAGCAGAACCTTGTCGAATTCTTCGGTGTTCAGACCCAGTTCCTTGGCGTAGTCGTTGAAGAGGGTGCGTAGCTTGTCGCGTTCGCTGATGCCCTTCCAGTCGTTCTGGGTGGCGAAGAGCTTGTTTGCCATTTCGAGGTGCTTGCCCTGTGCCTCGGCGGCTTCCACTGCGAGTGCGGCGGGTACGGCGTTGACGTGCATGTTCAGCGGCATGTGGCGTACGGTCACGTTCAGCACGCCGTCGAGCTTCTTGGCGGCTTCTTCGAACTTGGGTTCTGCCTTGGCGCAGTAGGGGCACTGGTAGTCGGTGTACAGGGTTGCGGTGCCTGCGCCGGGTACTTCGCGGTTGAGGCGGTAGCCGACGTAGCCGTCGTCGGCGGTCGCGGAAGCGGATGCCGAAGCGCTCGCGGTGGCGCTCGCCGAGGTAGCGGCGGTGCTTGCCGAACCACTTGCCGAGGCACTCGCAGATGCCGATGCGGTCGCAGAAGACTGGGAGGAGCTGGAACCGCATGCGCTCAGTCCCAGGGCGGCGGCGGGCACTACGCCCAGCAGAAGGGTGCGGCGGTTGAGGGGTGAAGTCATGATGGTTCCTCTCTCTATGGGTGGCGGGCTGGTCTGTGGTTGATACATCTGTGGTTGATGTGCCAGTGGTTGTTGGGCGCTGTGAGGCGCTGTCAGCCGCCGTGGGTATAGGGTTTATTGTATGCCTCTGCCCTGAACATTCCCTATCTGCGGGCGGGTTTGTGGGGTGAATGCAGTGCACGCCATAGGTTCTCTGCCGCGGGCTCTCAGCTGCGGTCTCGGTGCTGAAAGTAATTAGCCTCTCCCCCGCCTTTTTGGTACTATTGCGGGGTATGCACTGTTCGTCAGTTGCTTTCGGGCGGCTACGGATGACAGCATATGTGCCTCTATAGCTCAGGGGTAGAGCATTTCCCTCGTAAAGAAAAGGTCGTGGGTTCGAATCCCACTGGGGGCTCCACATCCGCCGTAACGCGTGCCGGTTTCCGGTGTGTTGCGGCGGTTTTTAGCATCTGCGAGATGTCATTGTCTTGAGAGATGTCACCGTCGATTTTTAGGAGATTCTCATGTCTTCTCACTCCTCAAATACTCAGCGTTTGCAGAACCGCTCGCAGGGCGGTCGTGCCGCTGCGGGTTCTTCGCGTCCGATGAGCCCCACGATGCGTTTTGCGCTGGTGTACGTGCTGGCGCTGGTGGTTTCCTTGGCGGTGTGGTTCTTCTACCGTTCCGTGTATGAGGATGACACCTCGTTCTTGGTGCCGATTGTGATTTCTTTGGTGACTTCGTATGTGTGTGCTCATGCGTTGACGGGCGGCAAGTCGCCCCGCAACTAGCATCTAAGTTGTAGCGCGCCAGAGGTTTTAGAGCATATAAAAGCCGCGCATCCGGTTCCCCGTTCGGGGTTCGGATGCGCGGCTTTTTACGCGTGTACCTTAGGCGATCACCTTACTTGGATGCGCGCTGGAAGTCGCTGTCGGTCTTGCCCCACAGGCCGTAGACCTTGGCGAGTTCCTTGACCTTCTTTGCACGCAGGTAACGCGGCAGGTAGGAGCCGTCGCGGGGGCCGTCGAGGGGCACGTCGAGCATCTGGTGTGCTTCTTCGATTTCGACCTCGCTCGGGGAGAATGCCGCGTTGATGGTCTCGGTCTGGCGGATGTCCAGAGTAATCTTGCCGGTCATGCCGTGGTCGTTTGCGAAGCCGCACGCCTTGGAGAGGTCAGCACCGTATGCGCCGAGGGTCGGGCCGTCGATGGGGCCGGGCAGACCACCCAGGGTGGAGGCGATGACCAGCTGCGAACGCACATAGGCGAGCGCCATGGGGGTTGCGGAGGAGCCGGTGTCGCGGCGGTAGTCGCCTGCGCCGAATGCGAGGCGGAAGGTGCCGATTGCGCGGGCAATCTCGACGGAGTGGTGCACGCCGAGTGCGGACTCAATCAGCGCGATGATGGGGGTACCGGCGGGCAGCTCTGCTGCGGTGCGGTCGATGTCGGTGGCGTGCTCTGCGGTGGCGAGCATGACGCCTCGCAGGCCCTTCACGTTCTTGAGAGCCTTGACGTCCTTCCACCAGTGTTCGGTGGTGATGGCGTTGATTCGCACCCATGCGACCACGCCGGAGTTGAGCATGCGGACAACCTGTTCGCGGGCGGTGTCCTTCTCTTCGGGCGGGCAGCCGTCTTCAAGGTCGATGATGATGGAGTCGGCCTCGGATTCGAAGGCCTCTTCAAAAACTTCTTCAGTGGAGTTGGCGCGCACGAGGAGCCAGGAACGAGAGAGGCTGGGGCGCAGCTGGCGTGCGCGCTCGTTGCGGTGGAATTCAAACATGGTGTGTGACTTCTTCCGTGAATTATTGTGCATTGGGTTGTGCCGTAGAGGGGCAGGAAAAAGCCTGCGGTTCTTCCGCGCGTACCATCGCGTTGTGTCGTCACCTCCATTGTGACGGAACCGCATAAGAAGTGTCCTACACCCCTTCTTTAAGCGTATCGCCTGTTGAGGTGCACATCAAACTAACCCGCCCTCTCGGCACCGTTCAGATTGGCCGTGTTCATCTGGCGGACGCGGCACGGTGGGCGGTTTAAATGAGCCTGCCCGCAGCGTCCGGTGTGGGTGCTGCGGGCGGGTCACGCGATTGGTGTTAGGCTTCGACGAGTTCGGTGCGGCCTACGGGGATTCCGTCGTCGAAGGTCAGCTCGCCGGCGGCTTCCTTCTGGGCGCGCTGGATGAGGCGTTCGGCTTCCTCAATGTGCTGAAGGACGGTTTCCACGCGGCGGTGTACACTCACCTGGCGGTCGCATCCGGTGGCGCATTCGCCGAAGCAGCGTGCCATGGCGAGCGCTTCAGCGCAGAGGGCGACGGCGTTACCCGCCTTGGAGAGGGCACGGTTCAGATCCGAGTAGGTGCCGTACGGGGAGGCGGGAATATCGCCGTCGCTGGGGGCGAGGCGGTGCGCCTCCATGGCGACTGCGCGCACGCGCGGAATCAGGTCGGCGAGCGCGTTTGCGTCCGGCACGATGAGCTCAATCATGGAGGTGGACGAATCGGTTGCCGCTAGGCGTTCGAGGACCTGGTGGAAGCGGTCAATGCCGCGGATGAACCGGTCGTGGGATCGGCGCCAGATGCCTTTGCCGAGTTCGGCGTCGTCGCGGCGCGATTGCAGGTAGCTTTTAAGTCCCAATATGTCCTCCTCTGCGTGGTGTGTGTGCCGTGTCTATTGGTTGGTGGAGGTTGCCGGTGTTGGGCTGTGCGACAACCCGCAAACCTCCTTATACTTAGGTTACCCTAAATCTCTTTTGGTGACGAGATGTCAGCAGTCAGCTGATTATTTCAAACCCGGATTTTCATCACGACCCTCACGCGACCCTCACGCGACGCTCCCCGCGGCACCCACGTGAAGCGGCACCGCGGGGAGCACAGCGATTTCTAGACCATGCGCAGCACAATCTTGCCGCGATGCTGGCCCGAGTCGAAGTACTCGTGGGCGGCAACCGCCTCCTCCATGTCGAAAACGCGGTCCAGCCCCACACCGATCCTGCCGGATTCAATCAGCGGCAGCACGTGCTCGCGTACACCGCGCAGGATCTCGGCCTTCTGCCGGTCTGAGCGGGTGCGCAGGCTCGTGGCGTGCACCGACAGGCGACGGGAGAGCATGTAGCCCAGGTTCAATTCCGCTTTGGCGCCGCCCATCAGGCCGATAATGCACAGGTGGCCGCCGTCGGCGAGGGTGTGCAGGTTGTCGTCCAGGTACTTTCCGCCCACTACGTCGAGGATGTAGTCGGCGCCGCGGCCGCCGGTTTCAGCCAACAGAACTTCACGGAACGAATGTTCGGTATAGATAATGGGCTCCGCACCTAGTGAGCGCACATATTCAGCTTTTTCCTCGCTGCTGACGGTCGCAAACACGCGAGTTCCGGCGGCGAGCGCCAGCTGGATAGCATGCACCCCAATACCGCCGGTGCCGCCGTGCACGAGCACCACCGCCGGTTCGCCGTCTTCCTTGAGGTTTTCGGCGGGGTTCATGCTCATACCGCAGGTGAGTACCAGGTTCGAGTAGACGGTCGCGGCAACCTCGGGAATACCTGCCGCCTCTACGAAGCTCAGCTGTTCGGGTACGGGCAGCACGTGGTCGACCGGGACGGTCACGTAGTCGGCATAGCCGCCTCCAGAAAGGAGCGCCATGACGGAGGTGCCACGGTTCTCCACGGAGACACCCTCACCGACCGCCTCAATAACGCCGGCTACTTCGAGGCCGTAGATGGCGCTCGCACCAGCGGGCGGCGGGTAGAATCCGCGGCGCTGCAGAGCGTCGGCGCGGTTGATTCCGGCGGCGTGAACACGGATGAGAACTTCGTGGGAGCGGGGCACGGGGGCGGGTACTTTGGTGATGGTCAGAGCCTCAGGTCCACCGTGGTTTTTCTCGATAATTGCTCTCATGAGTCCTCCTCATTGCCGGAAGCACCATCGTCGGTGCGCGATTTACAGAAAGCATACAACGTGCGATAATCTCTTAGTGCCCTGCGGCACGGTATTGCCATAAAATGCCGGTCTCTGGAGTGCATGGATGGTTGTCCGAGCGGCCGAAGGAGCTGGTCTTGAAAACCAGTAGGCGGTAACCCCGTCTCAAGGGTTCAAATCCCTTACCATCCGCGTTATAGCTTCTGCTTCGCCTCATGTGCGGAGTGCAAAGAGCCCCGTTCCTCAACGCGAGGAACGGGGCTCTTCGCATATGCCGTTTTGAGTTACCGGGAGCATCGTTAGTGGATGTGTGACAAGGCGTTCAGAATCAATATGATGAGGGCAACGATAGCAATGACAATGCCGATTCCTATCCCGCTGAGGATTAGGCCTCCGAAGGCGTGCTTGCCGTACCGGCGTGCCACGAACACCTGCCAGATGCCCAGGATGCTCAGTAATGGGGCAATAATAGCCAGGACTATACCGTTTTCAAGCTCCTCGGCAAACAGCCAAATCCCCAGGAAGAGAAACAGCAGGCCCAGGGCACCGAAAAGGAGGGATAAGTTCGCCGCTCTTTTACCGGCTTGTGCCCTCCGCACGTCGGGAGGTAGCTCGCTTTCATGTAGCGACCAGTCGTCCGTATCGTCGACCTCGGGCTGCTCGCTGTCATCTTCCTGGTAGAGCTTGGTGTATTCGGGGTTGTCATCGAAATCTTCGTTGTTTTGGGGTAGCTGCGACATCGCATCCACAACCTTTCAATACCGGGTGTTACGTGTCTAGCGACTCGGGAGAGCATCTGAGCTCACCATCGAGCCAGCGTCATTAGTTGATGCCTGACAAGGCGTTCACAATCAGCATGATGAAGGCGGCGATACCAATGAAAATGCATAGCCCCAGCCCGTTGAGAATCAGGCCACCGCTGGCACGCGTACCGCGCCGCCTTGCTGTGAACCCCTGCCAGATACCCAGGATGTTCAGGATTGGGGCAAGGAGAGCTATCTGCAGAGCAGTTTCTTCAAGACCTTGGACAAGACACCAGAACCCTAGAAAGAAAGACAGCGGGCTGAGGAAGACAAACAGTAGGGAGAGGTTCGCTGCCCTTTTACCCGCCGCTTGATCTGAAAACTCACCCGGAGACTCATTTGCGGGTAGTAGCTGTTCGTCAGAAGTATCCGGGCTAGGCTGCTCGTTGTTATCTTCCTGGTAGAGCTTGGCGTATTCGGGGTTGTTATCGAAGGCTTCATTGTTTTGGGGTAGGTGCGACATCGCATCCACAACCTTTCACATTCCACACGCGAGGGGTGTTAACTTCACCCTAGACCTTCCCCCACCTGGGGAACAAGCATGTCGGACCCATTCCAGGAAATACACGGCATACATACAGCAAAGCCCCGCACCTCACCATGAGGAACGGGGCTTTTCACATATGCCGTTTCGAGTTATCGGGGGCGTCGTTAGTTGATTTGTGACAAGGCATTCGCAATATACATGAAGAGGGCGGCGATACCGATGAAAAAGCATAGCCCCAGCCCGTTGAGAATACGACCTTCGAGGGCGCGCGTACCATGCCTCTGCGCTACCCGCCCCTGCCAGATACCCAGGATGTTCAGCACCGGCGCGGCGAGAGCTACCTGCAGACCGCTTTCTCCAAGACCCTGGACAAGCAACCAAAACCCTAGAACGAAAGACAGCGGGCTGAGGAAGCCGAAAAGTAGGGAGAGGTTCGCTGCCCTTTTACCGTCTTGTGTCCCTTGCCCGTCGGAAGGTTGCGCGCTCGCAAGTTGCTCCCAGTCGTCCGTGTCGTCAGCCTCCGACTGTTGGCTGTCATCCGCTTGGTAGAGCTGGGCGTATTCAGGGTTGTTATCAAAATCTTCATTGTTTTGGGGTAGCTGCGACATTGCATCCACAACCTTTCACATTCCACACGCAAGGGGCGTTAACTTCACCCTAGACCCTCCCCCGCCGAGGGAACAAGCATGTCGAGCCCAATCCAGGAAACACACGGCATACATACAGCAAAGCCCCACTCCTCACGTCGAGGAACGGGGCCTATGCGTACCCTCCAGCGAGGGCAAAGTTTTTAGAAAAGCGCCAGCATCTGCGCAACATCCACCAGTCTGGAATTGGCTGCGGAATCTGAAGAAGCCAGCAGAATCAACAGCAGAATACTACCGCCGTAAAACACCAGGAAAATGCCACCAACGACTACACTAATCCAGTTCAGGATGCGGCCAGTAGAAGCCGCCACACCGAAACGCTCAGCCTCATTAGCCTTAGAGACACCGATAACACCCAGAATCAGAGAGGGCAGACCCAGCACGAACCAGCCAAACGTTAGAGTACAAATCAAGCCGATAATACCGAGCACCGTAGAAGTCTGAGCAGCCTTCTCACCAGCAATCTGCTCGGGAGTCTTCTGCAAAAAGCCCATAGGAACCATCATGGGCTGACCGTACTGGTCGGGTTGCTGGTACTGCTGGCCATACGGGTCGTACTGGTTCTGGCCGTACGAGTCTTGACCGTACGAATTCTGACCGTACTGGTCATAGGAATACTGATCGTGGGAGCCCTGCCCGTACTGGCCGTAAGAACCCTGGCCGTACTGAGTGTTCTGCCCGTACTGACCGTTCTGGTTGTACTGCTCGTTCAGACGGTTGTAGTCCGGGTTGTAGTCGTAGGGGTCTGAGCCCCGAGGAGTCTGAGACATGGCATCTCACTTTCGTACGGCTGGTGTGCATTAAACCTAATTCACCCTAACCCATGAATGGGACAGGTACAACTAAGCCCGTCATGCAACCCCGCACAATGCACCTTGATGCACTGGGCACGGGCTTTACAGAGCGCACAAAAGCCCGCGTGCGCACGGAGCGCTCACGGACTTTCTGTAGCCAGTGTCCATGGAGGATGCTGACTAAAACGTTATAGGGTTCTAGCCCAGGTTCCTGATAGCACCCAGCCCCACAACAATAATGCTCAGGACCAGAGCAGCACCACCGATGATGGAACCAGTCAGTGCCAGACCACGGGTCTGCAGCTCAGGGACACGCAGAGCCGCCAAACCAAATGCCAGGCCCAATGCACTGAAAAGCGGGCTCAGAAGAACCAAACCAACAGCACCAAATACAATAGCGAGAATCGACAGAATCTTCGCCCTCTTCATCTGAGCCTGCTGCTCGGGGGTCGGGACCGGCTGACCGTACGGAGCCTGCTGGCTGAACTGGGGATCCTGGCTGAACTGGGGATCCTGGTTGAACTGGGGCTGGGGGTTGTTGGGGTTTTCAGACATGATTTCTCATTTCGTTGAGTAAATAAGACAACTCTGGCAACACTGTATGAAAAAATCACACGCCAGAGACGCCCTCTATTTATCGGTTGGACACATGCAGTGTATCGAAAATGTGTATGAGCCTCAATGTTTACGACCGGTAGTCCACGCCTAGAGGCCTACCTCCCCTGCCTACGCCTCACCTGCTACACAGGTCGAATTGACCAAGCGCAAAACAGCCTATATTCTTATAGGGATGCGCTCACGAGCGCACCGTGGAGACGTGCCAGAGCGGCCGAATGGACTTCACTGCTAATGAAGGGTCGGGGTTAAACTCGACCGGGGGTTCAAATCCCCCCGTCTCCGCCACTAAAAGCCCCGTACCGGCTGGTACGGGGCTTTTGCTATGCCCAACTATATTCGGGCGCGAAGTCTAGAAGCTCCTGGCCTAGAAGCTCTTGAAGTCCGCGAGGCGCGCATCCGCACCATCCAGCAGAGCCCACTCCCCCGGCACCTCAAACACCGCAATGGAAGAGGGCGGGAAGCCATAGTACACATCCATGGACGCATTCGGGTCAGAATCGGGGCTCATCAGACGCTGCGCGGCATCCTGCACACCGGGCAGATGCGACACTACCATCAGAGAATGAACATTCTCAGAAACACTGTTGATACGCGCAATGATGCGGGACGCAGACACCTCATACAGGCCCTCATCCAGATGAGCAGTAGGCGCCTTCGCCCCCAAACCATCCGAAACCCAGGTCGTCGTCTGGCGGGTACGCAAAGCCGACGACGACATAATCTGCTCCGGAATATAACCGCGAGAAGCCAACCAAGCGCCAGCAGCGGCAGCCTGCTCATGACCGCGCTTCGTCAGCGGGCGATCAAAATCGTTCAGACCCCAATCAGCCTCCGCATGGCGCATAATAATCAGACGCTTAACCCCGCGGCGGTGCGAGCCAGATGCAGTGTTGGAAGAATTTTCAGCCATACACCCATTCTATCTAGAGGGCGCCGGAACGTGCCGCACACCGCCACGTGAACAAGCCCCGCAGACACAAGTAAGCAGGCATAAGTAAACCCCGGCACACCGGCATCACGCCAGCACACCGGGGTGTACTCTACAGAGACTAAATTCTGTACACGCTAAATCGAGTATTCCGGAGCAGCCCAGACAACAACCTCGGGGTGCTCAAAGAAGCGGTAGCCCTGACCGCGCACCGTACGCACGGTACCCGACAGGCGGCCCAGCTTCGAACGCAGACGACGAATATGCACGTCAATCGTACGCTCGTGCGGATGCTCGTCACCCGAGCTCCACAGCGCCTTCAGTAGCTCTTCACGACCCACGGTACGGGAAGAATTCTCCACCAGGTGCGCCAGTAGCTCGAATTCCTTGAAGGTCAGCATGAGCGGCTCACCGTCCAGGAACACCTCGCGACGCGCCAGGTCAATCAGAACGCCCGAAGAGTGGCTGTTCGTGGTCTCTGCTTCGCGGGCGACATTCGCCTCCGGATGCATGTACATTGCGGTCGGATCACCCAACGCATTACGCACAACCTCAAGGTCGCTACCCTCAGCATTCACGGGAGCCAACGCCACAGCAGCGTACGACTCCGACTCGGGAGCAAGGTGGTGTGCGTAGGTGCGCAAATCCTGAACAATACGCACCAGAGAGGTACCGTTTGCGGCGGCAAGTTCCTCATTCAGACCCACGTACAGCACGAAGCCACGTGCCTCATTTTCCTGAGCCTGCTTATGGGCAGAATCCCCGGCAGAGAATGTCATCGGGCGCAACGTTGCGGCCGGCATCGCGGGACGCTGGGGCTGCACGGCCTGACGCTTAGCGGCGCGGCCGCGCTGGGAGATGTGGACATATCCAGGTACAGCGCCTGACATGGTTCAACCTTCTCTCAAAGTCTGTGTACGGGATCCCAGTCGTACATGGGGTGGGGTGCGCCGGAAGTGACGCCGAGGCGAACAGTCCCCAATACCTGTTGAGCCTCAATCCTCTTACTTAATATTTCTCCTATTTGGCAGATAAATCAAGCGGATTCAGCATAATGGATACCCCCTTGAGGCCAATAGGAGTACAATACCCTTCCGCTATTTTGGGAGGTTTCATGCGGAACCTGAGGCTTTCAGCTTTTTTCTCACATAAATATTCACGGTTTCTTTTATGTATGGGTCATGCCCTGTATTTTCATGTGAGACTGTGAATATGCTTGAAGTTTTGAAGCGCCCTCAAATGCTTTAATGTGTTCCTAATCACATATAGGGAGGGTGTTGCAAAAGCCTACACCAACACCCAGCCGCACCATCGCCACCCAAGCCCCAGACACATTAGACACGCACCGCCACACCGCGGCACGCAACCCACCGAATACCCACAAGACATAGCGAAGCGCCCCCGCACATACATATGCAGAGGCGCCCGCTCACCGTAAGCAAATAAGCTCGCTCAGCCAGGCTATTACTCAGCCAGACCGTACAGGCGGTCACCGGCGTCGCCCAGACCCGGAATAATGTAAGCCTTCTCGTTCAGACGCTCATCACGAGCAGCCAAGAACAGGTCAACATTCTCCATGCCCTCAACACCCTTCTCCAGAGCAGCAATGCCCTCAGGAGCAGCAATCAGGCACACACAAGTCACAGACTCAGCACCACGCTTACGCAGGAACTTAATAGCCTCAATCAAAGTGCCACCGGTAGCCAGCATCGGATCCAGCAGGTACACCTGACGGCCAGTCAGATCCTCCGGCAGACGCTCAGCATAGGTCACGATGTCCAGGGTCTCCTCATTACGAGCCATGCCCAGGAAGCCCACCTCAGCGGTCGGAACCATGCGAGTCATACCCTCCAGCATACCCAAACCAGCACGCAGAATCGGAACAACCAGCGGCTTCGGATCAGCAATACGAACACCGGTAGTGGTCGCCACCGGAGTCACAACCTCAACCTCTTCCACGCGGATCTCGCGAGTCGCCTCATAGGCAAGCAGAGTCACCAGCTCATCAACCAGCTGACGGAAAATCGGGGACGGAGTGTTCTTATCACGCAGAACACTAATCTTGTGAGAGACCAGCGGGTGGTCAAGAATCTTAATACGCATAATACGATTTTACCCAGCCCCGAAACCGCAAGCACCGGCAAAGCCCCGGAAGTGGCACACACCCCATAAAACACAGCAAATAACGCCGCACAAACACCCGCCAGCACCACCCCAGAACAATCCGGGCATGCAAAAACCCGCCGAGACGAATCTCGACGGGTTTTCGTTGGTGCGGTGGTGGAGGGATTTGAACCCCCGTTGGCTTTTACACCAAACATCATTTCGAGTGATGCACCTTCGGCCGCTCGGACACACCACCAACAGTGGAAAACTATAGCACACCCCCCAACAGGAGGGCAAGAACGAGCCTACATATCGTGCGCGTACGGCAGCCGGGTGTCGCCTCTTTCACGGCCCCTTTAACCGTGCCCTTTTCGACACCCGACACCGAAGTCCCGGCTACGTCTGCAGACCCAACAGGTCCGCCTAATGACGGATATACCCATCTACAACCAGCATGACAGCACGCGTTGCATCCTCAGCATTGCGCTCCGCCTGATGCACTTCACGATCCATGGCAAGCATATAAATCGCGCCGAACATAGAGATCGCAATCGCACGAGGATTCTGAGCGGTATCAACCGTATAGCGGCGAGCCACAGCCTCCGTCATCTCCTCCAAATAATTCAGAAGATCCAGACGGTTATCGCTCATCGCCTCGGTCCAACCATCCGCGCCCTTCCACGCCTCCGCAAGCCACATCCGAGTAAAACCCGGACGGTCCTCAAGATACTGGAACGCGGCACGAATAGCACTCCGCAACGCCTCACGCGGATCAGAATGAACCGACGCCGCGCGACGCGCATCGCTCAGCAGCAACTGCGTGCCGTACTGGACCAGCTGATCCACCATGGTCTTCTTAGAACCGAAATTGTAATAAACAGTTCCCTTAGAAACCCCCGCCCGGGCAGCCACCTCTTCAACAGTGGCGTACTCAAGCCCCTTCTGGGTCATGATATCCATGGCAGCGTTGAACAACTTCAACTGAGTTTTACCAGTACGGCCGGGACGACGACTTGCAGCTTCAGCGACTGGGCGCTGCAACATCAGAAGTCCTCCCTCCCTTTTTGCAGATATATCTCTATTTTATTAGACAGTTTTCCCCGGTGCGACTAAACAGGGTTTGTTACACCGTAATCTCCGGCGCAAGCTTCTTCAGCGACCACGTACGATCACGACGCGTGCCAATGTAACCCAACACCAGACCAGCCAGACCCCACAGAGTCAAAACCAGCATGATGCCCCACAGGCTCGACTCATTAATGCCGTACGCCAAACGACGCGTACCCGCCACCGCATAACCCATCGGGAAGAAGTCATGCATCCAACGAATCGACTCAGGCAGAGTCTCATACGGCATCGTGCCGCCCGCAGTAATCAGCTGCAGAATCAGAATGACCAAAGCAACCAGCTTACCCGGCGCACCCAAAATCACCGTCAAACCATGAATGAAACCGGTAAAGACCAGAGCCACATAGCAGAGGAACAGCCACACCAGCCACGGATGAGCCATCTCAAAGCCCAAACCAAACTTAATCGCCGCGAACATCAGAGTCGCCTGAGCAATACCCACCAGGCCGAACGGCATCCAGCTACCGAGCATCACGCGAATCGACGGAGCATGCGAAGCCAGCGCACGGTTATTCATCACACGCAGCGTCTGAACCAGCATCAGGCCGCCAATCCACAGCGCCAAGCACATGAAGAACGGACCCATACCCTCACCATAGTTACGAGCCGACGCCAACGACTCCTGCGACAAAGTCACAGGGTTCGACATCGTATCCGCAACCTTCGCCTGATCGGTCGGCGCAAGGCTCGGAACCTGCTTAGCGCCAGAAGCCAGACCGCTCTCCAGCGACGAAGTACCATCCTTCAACTCGGAAGCACCATCATTCAGCTGAGTCGAACCATCAGACAGCTTTGCCGTACCGTCAGAAAGCTGCGACGCGCCATCCTTCAGCTCATTCGCGCCATCAGCCAGCTTCTGCTGACCCTCAACCGCAGACTGCTCCTTCTCCGCCAAAGTACCGCTACCATCCTTCAGCTCGGCAGTGCCGTTCTTCAAAGAATCAGTACCCTCCTTCAGCTCAGAAGCACCACCGGACAGAGTCGCAGAACCACTCGCAAGGCTCGAAGCACCCGAAGCGATCTTGGAATTACCATCAGCCAAGGTCGCCGAGCCCGACGCCAACGAGGATGCGCCAGCATCCACGCGAGCGGCACCATCAGCCACCGACGAAGCGCCCTTGGCAAGCGAAGACGCACCGGAATCCAGCGAATCCACGCCAGCCACCAAAGTCTGAATCTTTGCCGCAGTCGACGACGTACCATCAGACACACAATGGCTCGACTTCAACGCACTCAACTTCGACAGGGCATCAGCAGCGGCAGCATCACGAGTAGCCAGGTGCGACTGCAGAGCCTTCTGATTCAGCTCAGCAACCTCATTCTTCGTCTCCTCAGAATCAACAGCCGCCACCAGCTGATCAGCCTGCTCCTGAGTCAACGTACCCGCCTCAACCAGCGGAGTCACCTGAGCACGCACCTTCTGCGCACTCGCAGACACCACAGTATTCGACAAGTCACGACCAAAATCGCCACTACCAGCAGAAGTATCCGTCTCATGCAGGCGCATGCACATCGCGTTCAGCTCAGCCGGCAACTCACGAATACCCGCCTGATCCATGCCTTCACGCATCTGATGGATACCCGACGCCAAATCATTAGCGCCCTTCGCAACCGCCGCAGAGCCATCCTTCAAGCTCGCAGTACCCTCAGCCAGAGTCGCTGAGCCGTCCTTCAGCTTCGCCGCACCATCAGAAGCAGACGCCGCCGCCGAAGCCAACGTCGACGAACCATCCTTCAAGCTCGAAGCACCATCGGCAAGCTTCGCGGCACCAGAATCCAGCTTCGCCGCACCAGAATCCAAAGTCGACACACCATCAGCAAGCTTCGCGGCGCCCTCCGCCAACTGCTTCTGACCGTCCAACAGCTGGGACTGACCATCAGCCAAAGAGGAGGTGCCATCCTTCAGCTTCACGGCACCATCATTCACCGTGGCGGTGCCGTCCTTCAGCTGAGTGATAGCGTCCGCCAGCTTCACCGTACCGTTATTCACCTTCGAGGCACCATCAGCAGCCTCACCCATCTTCGAATGGATGGTCGTGAAGCTAGCCAACAGCGAATTAGCCGTCGAATTACCGACCTTCTCAGCCACCGAATCACGGACCGCAGTGCCCGCCTTCGTGACAATATTCGTCAGCACATAGTTATTCGCGTCATTCGTAATGACCTCAATACCCGCCGAACGCGCATCAATAGTGCCCGTCTTACCGTCAGCATCAGGCTTGAACGAACCGGCACTCTGCAAATTGCGGGAGAAATCCTTCGGGATCACCATCGCAAAGTCATAGGTGCCCTTCTCCACGCCCTCGACAGCCTCAGAACGGGTCTGCACCTGACGCCAATCAAACGTGCCAGCATCCAGAAGATTCTTCTTCACGTCAGCGCCGGTATTCACCTGCTGACCCTCAGAATCCGTCGCGCCCTCATCCTCAACCACGAGAGCGCCCACAATGCCATTCACATTGCCGTAAGCGTCCCAGTTACCGTACAGGTACAGGGCACCATACAGCAGCGGGATGCAGGACATTGCAAGCAGCACCAGAACCGGCAAAACACCGCTGGTCAGGCGCTTAAGCTCAACAAGAGCCACACGCAGAACAGTCATTCTTACTCCTTCTCAGCGGTCTTCTGGGCAACAGTTTTCTGGTTGCCGGTCTTCTGGTTGTCAGTCTTATGGTCAGTGGCCTGACCGAGCGCGCCGGATGCCGCGGGGGTGAAGGAAATCGAAGAGGCCGAAGGGATTTCCTCCACCTCACGCATCTCAATCACGTCATTCACGGGTTCAGCCTCAGTCAGCTCTTCCGTCTCGGACAGCTCTTCCGCAGGCTCCTCAGCCGGCTCAAACTCGCCGTCCTGATCCATATGAACGCTACCCACCACAGCACGGGCGCCCTGCCAAGACTCCGAAATATGCGGAACAATCGCCACCACGGTACGCGGGCGATCCTCGTCAGTGGCAAGCTCCTCCAGGTAAGGCAGCCACATATAGGTGTGATTCAAATGACGGGAGGGCGTATCAAAAACCAGCAGGTCCGAAGGACTCGCCTGCGCCAAAGCCGCCATCAGCTCAATGTTCATCTCACCATCCAGCTCATCCATCCACAGGCCGTCCAGGTCCTCAAGACCGCGTTCCTTCAGCCAGCGGCTCGCACGGGGACGACCAAAAACCGGCAGATTATAGGAGAGCATCTCAGACACGTAATCGTGCACACGCATGTGCTGCTCCGGGGCAGTCACATCGGGAGAATCAACAATGTCACTGATGCGGCGCAGCTTCTTCATCGAAATCGGCTGCGGCTCACCATCCCCGGCGCTCCAGAAAATCTCGCCACCCGACAGGGGCAAACGGCCGGTAAGAGCCAAACCCAGCGAGGTGCGCTCCATCTGGCTATCCGCCTGAATAATGATGACCTCGCCCTGATTTACAGAAAAAGAGGTACGACCAAAAAGGGCGTGGTGACGCCCCTTAGCCCAAATATTGTCAACGCGAAGCACGAGTAAATCCCCTCGATTACAGGACGGTTCAGGTGAGTTTCGGGGAGCACTCCGCAGGTTGCGTGGGGTATCTATTTTCAGTCACGGGCAGACGGAGGCTCCAGTGCCTATATATGGTAGACCCAGACATGTGTGATGTAGTGGGCTTTTTGCCTGAAATTGGGTACCAATTTTGAAATTTTTGAAGTATTTTTCAAATAAATGGGGGGTTTCGTACAAATAACGCGGAAAGCCACGCGTTCTCACGCAGCTTTCCACGTTATACAAAACAGTTCCTGAAGCGCCACCACGGGTGACGGTTAGGGGCGGCGTTCCTTAAAGAAGTCCACCATCAACTGCGCGCACTCATCGGCGCGCACCCCCGCATACACCTCGGGAGCCGGGGCAACCTTGCCATCACGCAGCACATCGTAACGGCTACCGGCGGCACCGGTCTTCTCCTCCCAGGCGCCAAAAACCACCGTCGAAACGCGTGACGCCAAAATCGTGCCGGCACACATCAGGCACGGCTCAACCGTCACCACGAGTGTGCACCCGTCCAGGCGCCATTGCCCACGATGCGCCGCCGCCTGACGAATCGCATTCACCTCAGCATGGGCGCTAGGGTCATGCTCCTGCTCGCGGGTGTTGCCCGCCGAACCGATAATGATGCCCCGCTCATCCACCACCACGGCACCGATAGGAATCTCTCCACGCTCCCCTGCGGCGGCGCCCTCAGCGAGGGCGTGCGCCATCCACTCGCTGTGTTCAGGGCGAGTGGGAATATCGCTGAGCACAGCGGAGGAACCGTCAGTGACCGTTAATTTTGAATATTCTGAATATGACATAAATCCTCGTCAGGGGAATAAATGAAGCATTATTGTGCGAGCCTAGTGAGTAGCTGCCAAGGAGAAAGGATACACCGCGGAAGCGCCCGCCAGTCGTAGCTCACGCGCCACCGCAATAAACACCCAGCGCGAATCCACCACATCAGAAACCAGCAGAACCGGGCACTGATGCTCACGCACGTAGTCCAGAACCTCAGCAGGCACCCGGTACGAGCGCAACACGTCCGCGCAACGGAACGCGCTATTACCGCCAAAGAAACGCGGCTCATCCACCAGAGATACCTGCCCCAAATCCGTCAGGCGACCCACTGATGCAAGCCCCCGGCCCAACGACTGAGCAAGACGAGGACGCACCGGAGAAGGCAGAGTCAGCACCGCCACCGGGCGACCCGCGGCACCCCACTTCCACGCCGCCAGCACCTTCACGCAGGCGCGACCCAGCTCGGCAGGAACCTCAGAATCAACCGGCTCACCCAGCTCATTCGTCGCCAGAAGCTCACGCAGGCGAGTGCCGTACCCCATGTCGCTCAGACGCGCCAACGCATAACCGGGTTCAGCCTGCTCCTCCGGGCGGATACGACCGCGCGGTGCATCCGCACCCATCAGCTGATCCAGACCGCTCGGCCACATACGACGCGGCTGCAACGGTACACCGACCGTGTTGAAGCTATTCTGTGCCGCCTGTAGCGCCTCAGCAGGGACCTCCGCCGGGTACCAGGGGCCCGCGCACACATCGCAACGACCGCAAGCGGTAGCGGAAACATCATCAAGCTGCTGAGCCAGGAAAAGCATGCGGCACTGACTAGTACGTTCATACTCGAGCATGGCGTTCTGCTCCGCCACACGCGCCTGCGCCACCGCCGCATAGCGGGCGTTATCGTACCGCCACGGCGAAGAGGTTCGGCGCCAATAGTTGCCTTCCTTCACAACGGCACCCTCAACGTCCAGCACCTTCAGCAGAAGCTCCAGGGTGGAGCGGCGCAGCTGAACGCGCGCCTCCAAAGCGGTAATGCTCAACCCCTCCGGGGCCTGAGCCAGCGCATCAAGAACAGCCAGCGCCTGCTCCTCATTAGGCATGGAGGCGGTCGCAAAATACTCCCAAATGGCGCGGTCTTCACGACCGGGCAGGAGCAGAACATCCGCGTTGGCGGCGCCTCGACCGGCACGACCGATCTGCTGGTAGTAGCTCACCGCCGAAGACGGCGCGCCCAGGTGCACCACAAAACCCAAATCAGGCTTATCAAAACCCATACCGAGGGCACTGGTTGCCACAAGAGCCTTCACCTGGTTTTCCTTGAGTGCCTGCTCTGCAACCAGGCGCTCATCCGGGTCGGTTTTGCCGGTGTAGGCGAGCACCTCGTAGCCGCTGGCGCGCAGAGCGTTTGCGGTATCTTCTGCCGCAGAGACAGTCAGCGTGTAGATAATGCCGGATCCGGGCAGGTCGTTCAGGTGGGTGAGCAGCCAGCCGATGCGTTGTGCCTCATCAGGCAGGGTAAGCACACCCAAGCGCAGGGACTCGCGGGATAGCGGGCCGCGGATTACGTGCACGGGGGCGGTGTCAGTGCTGAGCTGTTCGGCAATATCGCGGCTGACGCGGTCATTCGCGGTCGCGGTTGTCGCCAGCACCGGAACCCCTGCAGGCAGAGACTTAATGAGCGAACCAATGCGGCGGTAATCGGGGCGGAAGTCATGGCCCCAGTCAGAAATACAGTGCGCCTCATCAATGACGAGCAGACCCAGGCGCGGCAGCAGGTACGGTATCCACTGCTCGCGGAATGCCGGGTTATTGAGGCGTTCGGGGCCCACCAGCAGCACGTCAAGCTCATCAGCTTCGAGGCGGGTGCGGATCTCATCCCATTCGGTGACATTCGCGGAGTTCACCATTGCAGCGCGCACTCCCGCGCGGGATGCAGCCTCAACCTGATCACGCATCAGGGAAAGTAGCGGGGAGACAATAAGCGCCGGGCCCATACCGCGGGCACGCAACAGCAGAGAAGAAATGAAGTAGACAGCGGACTTACCCCAGCCGGTACGCTGCACCACCACAGTGCGGGCTCGGTCGGCGACGAGGGCACGAATCGCCTCGTACTGGCCATCGTGGAACTCAGCATCAGCGACACCGGTGAGGCGGCGCAACACTTCGCGGGCTTCAGCATGCAGAGGGTCAGCGCGCAGGGAATCGGTGCGCAAGGAATCCGCGGGGCTGGAAGCTGACTGCTGGGGGTTCATGGTTCTCTCCAACGGTGGGTGGTTGGGGTCATCGCTACGCCGCGACGCGCCGTACTCTCTTCCCATCATGTCACACCCCGTATCGCTCGGCTCTGCGGATGGCCATTTCTTGGGGAGGCGTGCGAGCGCCGCGTCACCTCGTGTAGTTTCGCCGTGCGGGTGGGGAGATTTACGCCTCGCTCACCCGTGCATCCGGCGTAAATGCCGGTAGAATTGTGCCAGTAATACACAGCCTCCGCATAGTTATGCGCAATGTTCACCATAGGTACGCTTTCTATGCTGGTGTTACTCCGCCGCCGATCCGTGTGTGCGGTCCACTCACAGTTCAGGATTTTTCATGACTTTTCTTGCCACCGCTTTGGCGCATCTTCCGGTTGCGCTCTTGGGCTTTGACCTTGAGCAGTTCCTGCTCGATACCGGCCCCTGGGTTCTGGTTGTTTCGGCAATTATCGTATTTATTGAGTCCGGTGTTCTTTTCCCGATTCTTCCGGGTGACTCCCTGATTTTTGCTCTGGGTATGCTTCATGAGCAGATGGGCCTGTCCCTGTGGGTTGCTTTCCCGGTTCTGGTGCTGGTTGCTATTGCTGGCGCTGAGGTTGGCTATCAGATTGGTGCCCGTTACGGCCGTAAGATCTTCAAGGATGACGCGAAGATTCTGAGCACTAAGAACCTGCACACTACTGAGGAGTTCTTCCAGAAGCGCGGTAGCTTGGCTCTGGTTCTGGGCCGTTTTGTGCCGATTGTTCGTACGTTTGTGTCTCTTGCGGCGGGTATTTCTTCGTACGACCGTAAGAAGTTCCACCTGTGGAATGTTGTTGGTGCGGTTGCGTGGATTGGTTCGATTGGTCTGGCGGGTGTGCTGCTGGGCGGTATCCCGTTCGTGCACAACAACATTGAGTACATTGCTGTGATTATTGTGGCGGTTTCTGTGGTGCCGGTTATTATCGAGTACCTGCGTGGCCGTTCGAAGGCGAAGCAGGAATCTGCTGAGTAATACGTGAGTCCTTCTCGGCTACTGAGCCGGGAATGAGAAAGGGTGGGGATAGATCGGAAGAGCACACGTCTGAAC
>NZ_CAJZIE010000010.1:0-42044 GCF_916049665.1 uncultured Rothia sp.
CGTCTGCTCAACCCCTCATCATTTATTTATTAAATATTCTCCATCTCAGCACTACCGCTATTCGACGCAGAACGCGCATGCCACACCATCGCGGCCAAATGCACTAGCAGGCCAAGCATCGGACCCGCATACAGGGCAAGAAGAGTGCGCGTCAGAAGAGGCAACGGCGACACCGCCACAACACAAGCAACCACAGCAGCCAGCACCCAACCAGCCACATACGAACGGTGCATATTCAACGCAATCACCAGCGACCCCGACAGCACCAAAAGCGCCAAGAAGGCAGAAGCAAATACCAGAAGCGCAAGCATCGGAGAAGTCACCACCTGGGCGTACGCTTCAACCTCTGAAGGCTTCGGCGGATAAAGCAGACCAAACAGCCACGGTCCCAGCACATAAGCCGCTGCAGCGCCCATAAGACCCACACCCAACAGTGCACCAGCAGGCTTCGCAAAAGCACGCAACGGATGGTTCTGCTGCTTCAAGAATGCAGACACCGCAACACCCTGAAAAGCCTGCAGAGGAATCATAATCGGCGAGCGCGTAATCGAAATCGCGAGAATCAGAACCGCCAAAATAACCTGTTGCAGCGAGTCGTTCGAATCAATACTCGCGTTCAGCAGAAGCGGCAAGCCCATCATAAGAACCGCGTTAGCAGTCGACGACCCCATCGACAGCGTGTAGTTATACAGCAGACGACCCGATGAAACATCCGCACGAGAGCCAAAAACTCGCCGCGCCTCCGGCAGCAGAAGCACCATCAGCAGCCACAGAAGCACCGGAGAAACCGCTGCGGCTTCAAGACCGACGAGATGCGCAGAGACCAGACCGACCGCACAGATAGCCACAATGCGCCAAATAGCGTCAAACCCCGATACGCTCGCGAAGAGGTACCAGCTTTCCTGACCAGCAGACGCACCGTAGAGAGTCATGTGCATGGCGTAGAGGGCCACACCGACACTCAGAAGAAGCACACCGTTAAACCCGCTCAAGGGAATCTGGGCGGGAGCCCACAGAGGGCTCGTCACTAAGGTCAGACCGCCCACGATAAGACCCACCAGAGCACCCACAGGGGCAATACGTGCCCCAGTTTTACCGTCGCGGCGTGCAGTGCCCACGGCGCGGGTCGCCTCCTGCTGGATACCGACCACCACACCGTAGAGGGCAAAAAGAAGCGACCAGAAGAGAAGGAACTCCGTCAGGCTTTCGCCCTCCAGAAACCGTTTCACGACAACGGTAATTCCTAGAGAAGATAGTGCAGCTAAACCGGACGATCCCAAAATTGCCATCGAATGACCACGAGTCATTTTCTTCGGCTGGGACTCTGCCGATGATTCCACGCTATCTCCGTTCTCTACTGGTCGCACCTATAAGATTGAAATCTTTACTTTACGACGTGCTCGGCAAGGTTCTTAACACCCTGCCACTTCTTCGCCAGAGCCGCCTTCGGCAGCAGAGTCAGCGCGTGAGCACGCGAGGAGAAGCGAATACGAGCCACGCGAGCCGCCTTCGTCCAGCCCAGGGCGCTCATCTCTTCAACCATGGTGTTGTAGTAGCGGCGCTCCTCCTCGAAGCGGGTACCCTCCAGGGCACGCCAGGACGAGTCGGAACCACCGTGACGGCGGTACATGAACGCAACCTGCGGATCGTAGTACAGGGAGCCGCCGCGCATCGTGATGTCGAGAATCAGCGCCATATCCTGGATAACGTTCAGGCCCTCACGGAAACCGGTACCCACGATAGCGTCCTTACGCCAGCCCAGGGACGGGAAGTAGAACCACGCGCCACGCAGCAGGGAGGTGGCCAGCTCCTCGCCCTGCAGAACAGCCTCACCCTTGGGGCGGTAGAACGCCTTAGTCTGCTCCACCAGGGTGTTCGACAGGCCGTTGTTCTCATCAATCACAACCACGCCGGGCTGGAAGATGGACGCCTCGGGGTGCTTAGCCGCCGCGTCCACGAGCCACTGCACATAGTTGGGGAGCATGACGTCATCAGCACCCATGACGGTGACCAGCTCGTTCTCCACGAAGGTCAGGCACTTGCGGTAGTTCGCGTTCGCACCCAGGTTGGTTTCGTTGCGCATGTAGGTGATGCGTTCGTCCTTCAGGGACTCGAACCAGCCGGGAATCGAGTCGTCGGGGTAGCCGTCATCGACAACAATCAGGCGCCAGTCCGGGTTGGTCTGACCGACCACAGACAGCACAGCCTGCTTCATCATGGCGACGTCGCCGTAGTAGGGGAACAGAATATCAACGGTCATGGGGTATTACTCCAACTCACAAGGGGTGAAAAGTACTGAAAGATAAAGACTAAGAATCTTGCTGGTCACGCTTCTTCGCACCGGCGGCACCCTCCGGCTGCTCCTGAAGCGCCTTCAAAATGGCGACTTCCTCAGCCAGGATGCGGGTCTTCTCCGACAGGCGCGACAGCTCCAGGGTCAGGTGAATGCTCACACCCATCAGCAGCAGAATCGACAGCAGGAACAGCAGGTTCACCGGCAGGGCGACCCCCACAAAGTCCGCCACACCATTGAGAAGAGTCGGGAAAGCACCCAACACAATGATGATGGCACCAATAATCAGCCACAGGGCGGCGTAGCGCTCCTTCATGCGCTGGTTACGTACCTGAATCACCACAAAAGTACAGACCAGAATGGCAAGGATCAAGAAGAAAACACTGGCGCTCACGGCTACTTCTCCTCGGGGCGGCGGCTCACCGAAATGCCGTAGGCAAACAGTGAACGAACCAGATAGATGGCAGACTTCAGCGGACCGGAGGAGGGAGTACCTCCCTGACGCTCACGCATATGCACCGGCACCTGACGCACCTTCAAACCATTGCTAATTGCCATGGCGGTGATGTCAATCGTGTCGCCCAGGTATTCGGCGGGCAGGTTACGGCAGTAGAAGTCGATACCGCGACGGTTCGCAATCTTAAAACCGCTGGTCACGTCCGTGAACGGGGTTCCCGCCGCGCGAGTAAACAGGAACGACAACAGGCTCATCGCCCACTTGCGCGGGCCGGACACCTCATAGTCCGCCGCACCGTCAGCGAAGCGGGAACCAATCACGATGTCGTAATCCTCCACCGCCTCAATGAGCGAGGGGATGCTCTCGGGGTGGTGCTGGCCGTCCGAATCCACCTGCATGGCGTAGTCGTAGCCCATGCGCTGCGCGTACTTGTAGCCGGTGCGCATGGCGGCACCCACACCCATGTTGTAGGGCAGGTCAATCACGAAGGCGCCCGCCTCACGAGCCACTGCGGAGGTGTTGTCGGTGGAGCCGTCATTGACCACCACCAGGTCCACGTAGGGCACCGTCTCCTGCAGCTCAGTAATAGTGCCGGGCAGCGCTTCTTCCTCGTTCCAGGCGGGCATAATCACCAGCGTACGAGGGAACGTGCGGGGGGTAAGGGACGATGTGGGAGAACCCATAGGGCAGTTACCCCTCCTAACGAATGTGTCTTACCGTGCGTGTGAAAGCCGGTATGCCCTAGTGGACATACCGGCTTTCATCATATCAGTGGTTCCGCGGCATCTCAGATTTGGCGACAGATTGTAGACTGCACCACTTATTCTCTGAGATACATACGCTTTATGAGGGGTGCTGGCGCACCCTCTAGTTATTGCATTAGTTATCGCAGGCGCTAATACGGTACAGAGTCATCGGACCCGAAGAATAGACCGGGGTCAGAACGTCCGTGTCGATAGCAGCCACCATGCCGTCATAGTTCTTCTGCTGAGCAGGACCGAAATTGCCCTGGTTCTCCAGGTGAACATACCAGTGAGCCTTGTACTCGTTCACTTCGCGGCAGACTTCCGGGTTCGTGCGGGCATCCTTCAAATCGTTCAGGATTGCCGCGTACTTCGGGGAGGTCTGGAACTCGAAGTGGTAGCTGGTCAGGTGGCGGTCAGCCAGCGCATAAATGTAGGCGCTACCGTCCCAGGGGTTGTTGACGATGGTGTCGCCCTTGGGCACGATCTTCGGGATTTCGTTAATGACGTTCATCTCATCCTGGTTCAGGATGTCGGAGGTCGGGGTCACCTTGTACCTATCCGCCACCTGCAGGGTTGCGTCATGCATTGCGGGAGTACGCGAGGACAGGCCCGCAACCGCAAGTACCAGCACCATGGAGACACCCATCATTGCCGGGGCAACCTTCGCGTGCTTCTCACGCGGAATAGCATGCATGATGCGCACGAAGATGCCCTCCACGGCGCCGCCCAGGCCGATACCGGCGAGCAGCACTGCAGGGAACACCACCAGAGCCGCCAGGCGGAAGTGGTCGGTGTACCAGGGGGCCACCATCAGCAGGCGGAAGTCGCCGCGCGGCACCGAAGCCGCAATGATCCACATGTAGCCGACCAGCATCCAGCTACCAATCAGCCACAGGTTACGGCGCTTGTACAGCAGGTAGCCAACACCCCACAGCGCCAAGAAGCCCAGCAGATATGCGGGCGCAAAATTACCACCCAGCGGGTTTGCGTTCTCCAGGCCCAGGAACAGGAACTGATAGACCGCCTCGCCCTCGCTCATGATGGCGGTCCACAGGTCGCTGGCTTCCTCACTCGGACGCAACGCCAACCAGATAGTGACACATCCGGCGATGAGAGCGACCAGAACGCCGGTACCCACCAGACGCTCACGGGTGGACGCGCCACGGGTGCGCAGCACCTGCACCACGCCACCCAGGAGCATGGGCACCGCAAACACTGCGGCAGAAACCACCGCGTTCGGATGCACCAGAGCCAAACCGCCCAGGCCCACCAGAATCGTCAGCGACAGGGACAGCACGAAGGAGTACTCACGGCGCGCCATGAGCTGAATCATGTGTAGCAGTAGCGCCACGAACGCGGGCAGCAGGGCATAACCCAGAAGGTTCGGGAACAGCACACCCCAGAACAGCAGCAGACCGGGGAACGCAAAGAAACCGCAGGTCAGAGCCGGAATGGCGAGCGTCTGCAGGGGGCGCAGGTGCGGAATGCTCAAGCACATAGCAATCAGGGAGCAGGGCCAGATAATGCCTGCCGCCAGCAGAATCATGACGATGGTTGCCGTAGCGATGCTCGTGCCGGTCGTGCTGTAAATCAGGTACACGAAGTCGTGCCAGCCGGCAGGATAAAAAGTAGGTTCTTGATTCGCGGCGGCAATTGCACCCAAAGTCAGGCTGGAGGCGTCACCGTGCTCCTGAATCCAGCGAATCGCATTCATATGGAATGAGTTATCGAGGGTCTGCGAGAACGCCTCGGGCCCAAAGACCATATGCTGGGTTGCGTGCAGGGTCAAGAAACCGCCCAGCACCGCGCCGATGACGGGCCAGGCGAGGGGCACGGTGTTACCCGCCCAGTTCTCTGCAGCCTCGCTGGAGGCGTCGGGTAGGGCGGAGGGCCAGCGGCGGCCCACCAGGTGCATCACACCCGCGGCGGCAGCCACCAGCACGGCGGCAACCGGCACGAAAGAAATCAGGCTCCACGGAATACCGGTCTTACCCAGCACAATCGCGGAAACAGCCACCAAAGCGAAGGACAGCAGCGGCGCATAAAAAACGCGCAGACGTGCGGGAACACGCAGCGCCCAGCCCATTGCATAGCCGGGGCCAAAAGCCAACACGACCGCAAAAAGTAGCAGCGGAATAGTTGCCAACCAGCTCATTAACCCTCTTCTCCCCACAGTTCACGCACCGGAAAACCCTTCAAAGAAGGGGCGCGGTGCGCTTTCGCGTACCAAGCAAGGATACCCTAGAGCCCTCATCACCCCCGCGAAACCCCGCGGAAGAGAGAGGGACAGCACCCAAAACCATGCGTTCCGAACCTTTCACGGGGTGCCCCGTGGAACACCTCCGGGACGCCCCCAAACGGCGAAGAATATGACGTAATATTTCGCGCCCTATGTCATGAAAGGTGCACCTAAGAAACATAGGGCAATAAATAAGGTGTTCAGCACCCATTAGCTTTACCCTGAAACATATCTCCCCTTAACAAAGGGTCGCCCAACGCATACACATCTGGACGAACCCTCAAACGCAGCCGCAGAAGAAAGGGTCGATCATGACCGAAACCATTGCAGCACAGGCACCCATCGCCGACACCTCCGAGCAGTTCAAGCTCGCCTTCGGCCACCAGCCCGCTGGCGTCGCCATCATCACCGCAACCGACGAAAACGGTGACCCCGCAGGCTTCACCGCCTCCTCGCTGACCTCCGTCGCCGCAGAACCGCCCATCATCGCCTTCTCCCTCAAGGCAAACAGCGGCTCCGCAGCAAAGATCGCGGCTGCTTCCTCCTTCCTCGTGCACATGCTCGACGCTGAGAATGTCACCCTCGCGAAGAACTTCGCAACCCACGACTACCCCCGCTTTGAGGACCCCAGCACCTGGGAATTCGTCCACAGCGGCGAGCCCCTCGTCCACGGCGTGCGCCGCGTACTGCGCGCAACCCCGCTCAGCCGCGTTGAGGCAGGCCCCGCACTCGTCTTCACCGCACAGGTTGAAGAGTTCATCCGTAACGACTGCGAAGGCACCCCGCTGGTCTACCACTCGCGCAACTTCCACGCGCTGGGCGACCACTCCAACGTGAACAACTACAGCATCTAACCCCGCGCAGGGGTCACGGGGCGGTATTCGACGACCATGAGGCGACGAATACCGCCCCGCGGCGTACCCTGAACATAACAAGCGCACGCGGCACATGACAGCGCACAGCATTACAACGCAGAAGGAATAGTTATGACGGCTCAGACCACCCAGCCCGCATCCCTCCCCTGGCTCGAAAAGCTCATCGCGATTCCCACCATCTCCGGCAGCTCCAACCTCGAACTCATTGAACTGCTCGAAACCGAGTTCGCCCGCTACGGCTACAGCGGCGTGCGCACCTACAACGAGGACGGCACCCGCGCTAACCTGCTCGTCACCATCCCCGCAGCGGACGGCACCACCCGCGGCGGTGTTATTCTCTCCGGCCACACGGACGTCGTACCCGTCGCCGGTCAGGACTGGGACGCCGACCCGTTCACCCTGCGCGTGGAGGGTACCCGCGCCTACGGTCGCGGCGTCTGCGATATGAAGGGCTTCCTCGCAGTCGCCCTCTGGCTGCTACCGCGCGTTGCGGAGGCGAAGCTGCGCACTCCCCTGCACTTCGCGTTCTCCTACGACGAAGAAATCGGCTGCGTCGGCGCCCCCTCCCTCATCGAGGAGTTCGTGGCGCGCGACCTCGCCCCCGGCTACGCGATTGTGGGTGAACCCTCCAGCATGCGCATTATCGACGCGCACAAGGGCGCGCACCGCGGCCGCGTCACCTTCACCGGCGTGCCCAAGCACGGCTCCCTCGCAACCCATGGCGTGAACGCGGTTGCTGCCGCTGGCGAGTTCATCACCTTCTTCACCGACATGGCGGACCAGTGGGAAGAAGAAGGCCCCTTCGACGAGTCGTTCATCATTCCCCACTCCACCGGCAGCGTGAACCTGGCAAACGGCGGCCTGCAGTACAACATCGTCGCCGAGCAGGCGGTCGTGGAGTACGATGTGCGCACCCTGCCGCAGGTGACCACCGAGTCCTTCGTCGAGCGCATTGACCGCGAGCTTTCCGAGGTCATCCTGCCCGACCTGCAGGCGCGCGCCGCGCGCGCAGAGAAGCTGACCGGCGCGGAGCCCGGTAGCCTCACCTCCCGCGTGGGCGTGAAGCACGAGCTGCTCGCCGCCGTACCTGGCCTCGGTACCGAAGACGACGCGCCCATCGTGCGCCTCGCCCACGAGTGGCTCGGCACCAACGACGCACCGCAGAAGGTCACCTACGGCACCGAAGCGGGCCAGTTCCAGCGCGCCGGCGTGCAGAGCATCATCTGCGGCCCCGGCGATATTGCGCAGGCGCACTCCCCGAACGAGTGGATTGAACTGGAGCAGCTGAGCGAATGCGAGCGCTTCTTCGAGGCGATTCTCGACTGGGCGAGCGCCAAGTAGTAGCCGTGTAGCGGCGTAGACCCCAGACCACGGCGGCTCATAAGAGCCATGTAGAAACCACAGAAAATGCCCGGGCACCTCATGCGGTGCCCGGGCATTTTTGTGCTGATGGCGGGTAGTGAAGGTGGGGATTCAAGTGTTGGTTGAGCCATGGATTTACCTGTGGGTTGAGCTGTGGGTTTATGGAATGAGTCCAAGGTGTGGACTATGCCCGTTTTTCCCCTCATTCGCCACATTTATTTTTAAACGAAAAACCCGAAAAACCGCTTATGTCTAAGGGTGAAATAACACAAAAGTATTGTCTTCCAGGGGTATTCAAGGTTCCATAGATGCCAAAGGTTAAACATGCCACCCAGGCGGCATAACCCACACAAAACCACACCTCCCTCACACTCGGCACTGCACACCCGGTCGAACCCCGGTTCACCACCCGCAGTTCACTACCTGAAGGACACCCCGTGTACACCATCAGCCCCTACCTCGCCGAATTCCTCGGCACGCTCATCATGTGCACCATCGGCTGCGGCGTCATCGCCAACGTCGAACTCCGACGCTCCAAAGGCCACGGCGACAACTTCTTCACCATCGCCTTCGGCTGGGGCTTCGCCGTCACCTTCGGCGTCTACGCCTCCCACGCCTACTCCGGCGGCCACCTAAACCCCGCCGTGTCCATCGGCCTGGCAGCCTTCGGCGAATTCCCCTGGGAGAAGGTTCCCGGCTACATCATCGCGCAGGTCCTCGGCGCGATGGTCGGCGCCGGACTGGTCTACCTCAACTACCTGCCCCACTGGAAGGCAACCGCCGACAAGAAGATTAAGCTCGGCATTTTCGGTACCGTCCCCGCCATTCACAACTACTTCACCAACGCGCTCTCCGAAATGATTGGCACTTTCATGCTGGTCTTCTCGGCACTGTACACCGGCGTGAACTTCAAGCCGACCATCAGCGGCGGCGTGGAACTCTCACTCAACCTCAACGACGTGCTCAAGCCCCTCGCCTTCGGCTTCATGGTCGCCGTGCTCGTCATCGGTCTGGGTGGTCAGACCGGCTACGCGCTGAACCCCGCCCGCGACTTCGGTCCGCGCCTCATGCACGCCCTGCTACCCATCCACGATAAGGGTTCCTCGCGCTGGTTCTACGCGTGGGTTCCAATTTGCGGCCCGATTGCCGGTGGTTTCATGGGTGGCGCGTTCTTCAAGCTCTACTACGAGGGTCAGGTCAGCCCGTGGCTGTTCGTTTCCAGCGCTCTGGCGGTTGTGGTTCTGCTCTTCGCGTGGTGGGCTAACAGCCACCTGTACCGTGCACCCAGCTCCGAGGTCGTCCCCGAATTTGAGGACACCCACGCTACCGCGGCGGCACGCGCGGCAACCTACACCCCGACCGGTTCCATGCCGGTCCTGCTGCCCGAAGAGGTGAAGGAGAACCGTAGCACCCGCGTCGTCAACCGTGTGACCGACGACGAGTAGTCTTCCCGCCTGGGAACTTCCCTGTCTAGGGTTTCATCTAAAAACGGCGAACCCCTCATTTTCATCACCTGACTTATGTTGTTCAGGTTATAAAAATGAGGGGTTCGTTGCGTCTGCCTCATGCAAGGAGGTTCATTCAGAGGTACCGAAAAGAAATACCGTCTAGAAAGGTCCTAGCTTAGGAATAAAAAGAGTCATCTCCTGAACGATATACTCTGCATCTTCCAAAGCCTCTTCAGCTTCTTCCACAGCTATAGGCTCATAATCCAAACCGGGATACTCAACCTCATGGCGAGTTCGACGCAAGCGAGAATACAGCTTACCCACCACATCATGAGGGCCTCGCTGAGCACGCAACGCATCACCCACCACAATATGACCTCCCCGAGTAGTCGGCCGCAGACCCTGCACCGCCAAGGCAGCAGTCATCGCCAACCTCGAAGCATCATAGAGGAGCGTATAGGCACCTTCCGGATCATCAACCACCAGACGATGCGCCGTCTTTAGATGCCGATGAGCACGCAACAACAGACCCTGAGCATGCTCACGATTTACAGCGACCCGTTCCAACTCACCGGCATTAATCAGCTCAAGCATGCGCTCCCGGCCAACAGTCCAAGGACCAGGAGTCGGGGCATTAGGCTTCAGCGTCGACATCGTTCACCTCCAGCTGCCCAAAGAGAACCTCCATCGGGCGCGAGCGCACAGTCTGCACGAAACCATCCTGCGAGTTCCATGCCTCATGAGATAGCCGCTTTACGTTCACCTCATAGCCAAGCTTCTGCTCAGCATCATCAATAGCCTCATACAGCTTCTGACGTGAAGGGGAGCCAACAACCAGCACATCAATATCGTTCGGCACATGCCCAGCCACCCCAGAACGACGGCTAGCCCACGAGCCATAAATAGCGGCACCCTCAATATTGGAAACACCCTGCAAAGTATCCCGGAGCACCGGAACAGGGCCATAAGTTACCAGAATCAGCTGACGCATCGCCTGACCCACCGGATTATCAACTTTGGCTTGCACCATACGGGTCCTACCAACATTCTGGACAGTCACCAAACCGGACTGTTCCAGACGGTTCACCTCTCGGGAGACAGTCGGCAACGATGCACGTGTCGCATCAGCAATCTGCGACACCGTGTACTGCTGCTCAGGGTGAGAGAACAGCAATGCCATCACTTCACCCTGCAGGTCACTACGCAAGATAGGAAGGAGACTAGGAGCAGACGTTTTCATAACATGAATTATATCAATCATGTTATGAAAACGTCTGTTAATTTGGAGGGGTATTAGGCTGCGGCGGATGCCATTGCCAGCACCCGATCATGCTTAGCGAGGCGGCGCTTCTGAATCGCGCGTACCACCCAGATGCAGACCGCACCCAGCACCGCGCCGGCGGTGTTATTCACAATGTCATCCACATCGAAAGTACGGTAGGTGAAGCCCGCCAGACCCCAGTTACCGGTCAGCTGGCTCAGCTCAATGAAGCTCGAAAGCGCAAAGCCACTCAATGCAGTGGCGCGCAGACCCCACCGCAGACAGCCCGCCGTAAAGAAGCCCAGGGGAATGAACATCGCGATATTGAAGAAGAGCTGCGCGTACACGGTGGTGGCGAAGCGGCGCAGACCCATGCCAGCCGTCAGGTCCCACGCCTGCTGCCAGCTCCAGCCCACATAGAAACGCGGGTAGTAGAGTTCGGGGTTCGTGACGCTATTCGCGCTACCAATCGGAGTCAGCGTCAGCGAAAGAATCGACGCAAGGAACAGCGCGAAGGATGCAGTCAGCAGGTACTGGCGGATGCTGTGCGCACGGCCGGTCTTCTTGGTGCGCAAGCGCATACCAATGAAGCCGATAATGGAGAGCGCCACGGTGAGCACCGCAATCTCGATGGCAAAGGTGCCAATCATGTGTTTACTCAGTAGGTCCTGCATGCTGTGTGTTCCTTAGGTCGTGAGAGTGAGTTATACGCTTTCCACCTGTATATATACCTGTTCTAACATATATTTCCAGTGGTATATAGCGGGTGTCTGTTCATGCCCGCCGCATATCATTCACCACCAGTGTAAAAGACGGCTCTATGGCTCACCCTAGGCGAAACTGTGAAAAAGCTGTACATGCCACCCGGACACGCCAAACAAACCGCTACAGCCAGCACCGTCAGTACAGAACATCCGGCGGGAACACCGGCGCAATATACCGACCAAACAACAGCACAAACAAGAACGCGCCCGCAATCGCAGCCACCATCGCACCCACAACCTGCACCAGCCACAGCATCAGGAACTTCACCATCTTGCCCTCAGCGCGGGCGGTCAACGCCTCCACCATGGCGGTCGAGAAGGTCGTAAAACCACCCAGCAGACCGGTCGTAATCACCGTGCACCAGAACGCCACCTGATCCGTGGCGTTATAGTGCACGCCCAGCGCGCGAGGATTCGACACCGGCAAAATCAGCAGACCGTACAGGAACGACCCCACCAGGTTAATGACGAACACCGGGCTAATAATCGACGACTCCGTACGCAGGCGAGGAGACATCGCCTTATCGAGGAAGAAACGGGTCATCGCACCCAAACCGCCGCAGAGGAACACCATCAGAGCGAAAAACATTAGCGGCCATCCTCAGCATCACGGGCGGGCACCAGACGGGACGCCACGAAACTGCCGGTCAGCATACCGGCAGCGGCGGCAACCAAGCCACCCACGAGCAGCACCAGCACCGCCAACACCATGTACCCCTCATGCACCGTGTACGGCAGGAAAATCGTCTGCGCCAGCACCGCAGCAATCGACGAATAGGTCGTGTAGCCGCCCATCATGCCGGCACCGAACAGCAGGCGGAACGAGTGAATCTGCTCCTCACCGTCACGGCGCGCGTAGGCGTTCCACACCATCGTCAGCAGGCCCAGCGTGAACGAGCCCAACAGGTTCGCCACCAGCACGCCGCCGGGGGTGTACACGCGGCACAGCGCACCCGTGCCGCCGCCCAAAAAGACAAGAAAAGGGGCAGGCACACGGTTCAGAACGCCTCCTATCCTCTGCCGGATACTCGCGCGGTTCCTCATCACCGTGCACCTGCCCTTTCGTCTCGTATTAGTCTTCAAAGTGCGCTATAACAGCGCACAAACGCACACTAATACTTTAGCGGTTACCCAGGCTTTAGCTGTTACCCGAATCGGCGGCAGACTCACGCTCGTGCTGAATCTTTTCACTCAGCGCGGCGCCCTCAACATCCATATTCGGGGTGAGGCGGTCCAGCCACTTCGGCATCCACCACGCCTTATCGCCCAGCAGAGCCATAATCGCCGGGGTCAGTGTCATGCGAACAATGAACGCATCCACGAGCACGCCGAATGCCAGGCCGAAGCCCATCGGGCGGATCATGGTCGAATCAGCGAAAATAAAGCCGCCAAACACCGAAATCATGATGATCGCGGCAGCCACCACCACACGCACCGCATGGTTATAGCCGGTCACGATGGCGGTCGCCGCGTCCTTGCCGTGCACGTACGCTTCACGCATGCCGGTCACCAGGAACATCTGGTAATCCATGGCAAGGCCAAAGAGAATACCGATGAGCAGGGTCGGCAGGAAGGACAGCACCGGGCCCGGGTGGTCCACGCCGAAGAGGGAACTCATGAAGCCCAGCTGGTAGATGGACACCACGGCACCGAAGCTCGCCAGCACCGAGAAGAGGAAGCCCGCCGAGGCAACCAGCGGAACCAGAATCGAGCGGAACACCAGAATCAGCACCAGGAAGGACAGACCCATCACCACACCCAGGTACAGGGGCAGCTTCTGCGCGAGCACCTCGGAGACATCAATATTGCCGCTGGTCTGACCCGCAATGCCGAGAGACACCTCGGAGCCCTGAACCGGAACGGTCACGGCACGCAGTTCGTGGACGAGCTCTTCGGTCTCCACGGAGCTTGCACTGTGGGCAGGAATCACCTGGAAAATCATGAGGGTACGGTCATCCGTCATGCCGCCGGGAACCACAGCCTGCACGTTCGAGCCACCGCGCTCCTTCACCGCAGAGGCGATATCAATCTGCGCCTGCTGAGCCTGCTCCTCACTCATATTCCCGGGGGTGTGCGCGACCGCAACCAGCGGAGAGCTCATACCCTCACCGAACTTGTCCTTGACCAGCGCGTACGACTTATACGCGGCACTATCGGAGGGGTAGTTCGAGGCGTCCGGCAGGCCCAGGCGCATCTGCGACATGGGAGCGGCAACCGCCAGCAGCGCCAGCGTACCCACCACCAGGGTCAGCAGCGGACGCGCCAGCACGAGGCGCAACCAGCCATTCGGCTTCTCGGTGCGCTCGGCATCCTGCGCACGGCGTTCCGCAATCTTCTGCGGGGTATCGATGGAAGCCCACAGCTTCTTCGGCATGATCTTGGTGCCCGCCAGGGACAGCACCGCCGGGGTGAGGGTGACCGCGATCAGGGCGGCAACAACCACACAGAACGCGGCGGCGTTACCCATCACGCCCAGGAAGGGAATACCGGTCATATTCAGCGCAACCAGCGCAATAATCACGGTGCTTGCCGCAAAAATCACGGCGTTACCGCTCGTGCCGTTCGCCAGGGCAATCGCCTGGATCTTCGGCATGCCGTCAAGCAGGTTCGTGCGGTAGCGGTTCAGAATGAACAGCGAATAGTCGATACCGACCGCCAGGCCGAGCATCAGGCCCAGGGTGTAGGCGGTCGAGCTCATCTGAATGATGGAAGACAGCGAAAGCGTGCCGAGCACACCCACCACCACGCCCACCAGGGACATGAGAATCGGCAGGCCGGCAGCCACGAGGGTACCGAGCATAACCATCAGCACGATAAAGGCGATGACCATGCCCGCAACCTCACCGGTGTGCGAGCCGCCGCCGAGGGCAGATTCGCTCAGGTTCGCGTCGAACTGGACGGTCGCCCCGTGCAGGTTCGCCGACTCAATGTCGGACATGACCTTCTGCAATTCGGCGGACGGCACCTCGTAAATCTTCTTCTTAAACGAGACAGTCGCAATCGCCGTGGACTGATCCTCAGAGACCATACGGTAGCCGGAGGTGAAGTCGTAGAGCTTCTGCTGACGCTCCAGCTGCTCACGCTGTGCCGGCAGCTCACTCTCGGTCTTCTGAAGCTGGTTGCGCTGCTCGTCCAGCTTCTTCTTGCCCTCAGCCAGCTCCTCCTTCTTGGAGGCGATTTCTGCGCGACCCGCGTCAACCTGCTTCTGACTCTCGGTCAGGGTATCGCGCTGCTGATTGAGCGCGTTCTGCTGCTCGGTCAGCTGCGCCTGCTGAGTGTTGAGCTGCTCGATCATGGCGGCGGGTGAGCCGGCCGTCTCCGCCTGGGCGTAGCCGTCCTTCAGCTGTGCCTGTGCGTCGTCCAGCTGCTTCTGCGCGGAGGCGAGCTGCTTTCGACCTGCACTAATCTGCTCCTGCGAGTCGTCGAGCTTCTTCTCGTTCTCGGCAATCTGCTTCATGCCGTCCTCAAGCTGCGAGGTAGCGGCATTCAGCTGCTTTTTGCCGCCCTCGATCTGGGAGGGGGCGGCGTCAATCTTGGCGTGCGCCTCGTCGAGCTGGGTTTTTGCTTCTGCAAGCTTGGAGGTGGTGGTGAACGGGTCGGTGACCGCATCCACGGAGGGCACCTCGCTGGGCAGTGCGCTCAGTGCGGCGGAGAATGCCTGCTTCTGCTCTTCGGTGAGGGCGGTGCCGTCACCGGTGGTGAGAATGATCTGGCCGGAGCCGCGGTTGGCACTCGGGAAGCGCTGTGCGAGCTCGTCGGAGAGCTGCTGGGTCTGCGTTCCGGGCATGGTGAAGGTGTTGCTGAGCTTGCCGTGGAACGCGGTGTAGGCACCCGCTACACCGGCAATGATGAGTGCCCAGATGAGGATGACAGTCCATGCGCGACGGGCGGCGGCTTCACCGATGCGGTAGAGCCATGTAGCCATGATTCAGTCCTTTGAAGTTGAGTGAGTGAAGAGTTTGGGTGTTGGGTGCGCGTGGTGTTTGCCCTGCCGTTTTACCCAATAGTTTTGCCCTACACTACGAACGCTGTGTCCTGTTTTTAGGCAAAAAACACCCCGCCCCGGGCACCTGCAGGTGAGGTGCCCGAAGCGAGAGTGTTTGAGCGTTAACGCTATGGGGCTTAGCTTGCGAATTCGCCCTGAACCAGACGGCCCAGGTAGTCGAGTGCTTCGAGGACGCACTGGCGCATCGCTTCGATGGCGAGTGCTTCGGGGTGGGTGCCCTCGGGGGCTTCTGCTGCAACCTTGACCGTCATTTCTTCGGCGCGGGTGAGGTAGTAGTAGACACCTTCACCGATGGTTTCGGCGAGGTTGGAGGCGAAGACTGCCACGCGCAGGTAGGGCAGGTCGGGGTATGCCGCGAGGTACCGTTCGAGGAAGATGTCGTAGGTGCGCTCGAGGATGACGTGCGAGTATTCTTCGAACTTCGCGGGGCTGTCCATTTCGAGGGCGTAGAGCAGGTGCGCGAAGGGTGCGATGTACTCTTCGAGGGTGTTGCTCTTGAAGACCTTGCGGGCAATAGAGAGCATTTCGGCTTCCATGCTTGCGTTTTCACCGGAGACGGTGAAGTCGCATTCTTCGAAGATGCGGTTGAAGTACTGGTTCATGCGGGTGACCAGTACGTCATCTACGGAGGCGAAGTGGTTGAAGATGGTGCGGCGGGAGACGCCTGCGCGTTCTGCGAGTGCTTCTGCGTTGAGGGCGCCGTAGCCGCCCTCGAGGATGAGGGATTCTGCTGCCTCAACGATTGCGATACGGTTCTCTGCCTTGCGGGCGGAACGCTTGTCCGCGATGTTTGCGGGGGATTCAACAAGATTAGCCATGCTTTTTACAATACGCGCATTGTTTCACTGGGGGTAACTATTTGGGGGTTAGATTCACCACATATTTGCACTCTAGGTAATAAACTTGAAGTGCAGATTTAATGTTTACTCAACAAGTAATTAAGCGTTTTGGCACCTCAAGGCGCTATAAACCCTCAAAAACACCGCGGGGGAGCAGAATGCGCACACAGCACACCCCACCCCCTCAAGCAGCCATTCACAGAATGGACACGCGCAACTCAGGCGGTAGACCAAGTACTGAACTAGGTGACAACGGAACTAGGCGACAGGCTGAAGACGCGCATCCAGGGGCAAGCGCACCGTAAAGACCGTATGCCCAGGCTGACTCTGCACCTGAATCGAACCGCCGTGCGCCTGCACAATCGCCTGCACAATTGCCAGTCCCAGGCCGGTGGTGCCATCCGAACCGGAACGCGCCTTATCGGCACGGGTGAAGCGGTCAAAAATCTTCGGCAAGAAGTCCGGGGCAATACCCGGACCGTTATCGGCCACGGTCACCACAGCTTCACGGCGTGCAGCATCCACCGACAGGCCCGCGGTCACTCGAGTACCCTCGTCCGTGTGCTTGCGAGCATTCGAGAGCAGGTTCAAGATCACGCGCTGAATCTGGGAGCGATCGGCAACAACCTCAACCGGCTCGTCGGGCAGGTTCAGGTGCCATTCGTGGGTGCGCGCTGCCGCCTGCATGTCGGAGGTGCATTCAAGCACCAGCTCGGTCAGGTCAACCTGCTCCAGCTTGGGTTCGCGACCCTCGTCCAGGCGAGCAAGGGTCAGAAGGTCCTCGACGAGGCGTGACATACGCTCGGTCTGCGAATCGATGCGCGCCAGGGAGGACTGGCCGGATTCGCTGAGCGGCTCGGTCCAGCGGAGCATGTCGGAGTACCCCTTAATGGCGGCGAGGGGCGTGCGCAGCTCGTGGGAGGCGTCCGCAATAAAGGCGCGAATCTGGTGTTCGGTGCGTTCGCGCACCTCCAGAGCAGAGTTCACGTTATCGAGCAGCTGATTGAGGGCGTAGCCTACGGCACCGACTTCGGTGCGCGGGTCGGAATCTCGCGGATCCACTCGCACCGCCGAGGAGATGGTGTGTTCTTCCAGGTCCAGGTGCGCCACATCGGTTGCCACCGCGGAGACTCGTTCCAGGGGTTTCATGGTGCCGCGAATAATGTAGGAGCCCGCCACGCCGGCACCAACCATGACGGCAATGGAGCCGAGGGACACCACGATCACGAAGATGGTGAGGGTCTGCTGTACGTTGGCAAGCGGAATACCAACCACCTGGGCGTCGGCGCTGCTATTAGCCTTCGGGGTGATTTTGATGAGGTACAGGCCGGATTCCAGCTTGACCTCTCGGACTTCTTCTTTGGTGGCATTCAGCGCCATGGTTCCGAGGGTTACCTGGTCATTGGCGGAGAGGGTTTGTACGGTACCGTCCTTACCGAGCTTGCTGGCGATTTCCACAGCGCCTTCGGACTCAACACAGGTAATGATGGTTCCGGACGCCTGACCGGGCGCAAAGAGAGAGCTGCTCTTCTGCAGGTCGCTGCAGTCCACTTCTTCTCGCTTGCCGTCTCGGGAGGTCGGCTGCACTACGCGGTGACTGGTTTCTTTGAGGTCGCTTTGCGCCTGCTGGTAGAGGGAGTTCTGCAGGGTCACGTAGGTGGACAGGCCAATGATGAGGCATGCAATGCCGAGGGCTGTCACGAGGATGACGATAAGGCGCGAACGCAGATGGGGCACGTAGCCCAGTTCTTCGGGGGATGCTTCGGGATTCCTCATGCTCTTCCAGGCGGCGCGTAGGCGCACGAAGAAGTTCCCGCGGGAGGGTGTAGCACCATCCTGCGCGGGGGAACCCGCACGTAGGGGGCGGGTTGCTTCGTTATCCGGGGAGGCGGTTTCACCGGGTGAGTAGGAGCCCACGAACATCCTTTCTTTCTATATTCGAAATACAGAATATAACTGATATGGCGCGGTATAACCGGGTGTTATACCGCGCCATATGAAGAGCAGAGAATAAACTTAGACGGCGGGACGCAGCACGTAACCGGCACCGCGCACGGTGTGAATCATCGGTTCGCGACCCACATCAATCTTCTTACGCAGGTACGAGATGTACAGCTCCACAATATTTGCCTGACCACCAAAATCGTAGTTCCAGACGTTATCAAGAATCTGGCTCTTGGAGACCACGCGCTTCGCGTTCTCCATGAGGTAGCGCAGCAGGTCGAACTGCGTTGCGGTGAGGTTAATCTGCTCGCCACCGCGAGTGACCTCACGGGTGTCTTGGTTCAGCACCAGGTCGCCAACGACCAGCTCAGCATCATCAATGGCGGCAACGCCGGAGCGTTGCACCAGGCGGTGCAGACGGATCATGACCTCTTCCATGGAGAAGGGCTTAGTCACGTAATCGTCCGCACCAGCGGCAAGGCCCTCGATACGGTTATCAACCGAATCCTTAGCGGTCAGGAAGAGGCAGGGAACCTCGGGGTAGAACTTGCGGATACGGGAGAGCAACTCCAGACCGTCGAAGCCGGGCATCATAATGTCCAGCACGAGCACGTCCGGGCGCCAATCGCGCGCAATCGCGAGCGCGGAGGGGCCGTCGCCTGCGGACTGCACATCCCAGCCGATCATTTTCAGACCCATGCTGACGAGTTCTTTGAGCATCTCCTCATCGTCAACAACGAGGGCGCGGATGGGGCTACCGTCCGGATGCTCTAGTGTGGGAAGGTTCTTTGCGATTTCGGTTGCTTTGCTGCTCATGTGATTAAGGGTATCGCGATTTAGGGTTCGCGGTGAGGCGGGAGCCGGTTTTCAGCCGCAAACTTATGGAATGCTTGCCCGCGTCACAGCTGGGGCACAGCTTTACCCCGCATTTGCGCGTCAACCCTTCATGACAGCTTCAAACTTTCGGTAGAATTTGTACTAGCTTAGGTAACGCTCAATCACCTTTGCGTATCTTTTGAATTTGCCGTTTCTGTTCCGGCGACCAACACCCGCAAAGGAGGACACATGCGCATTAGCCGTATCTATAACAATAATGTTGTCCTCACTGTGGATCATTTGGGCAAGGAGTCCGTGATGATTGGTCGCGGCATTGCCTTTGGTAAGCGTAAGGGTCAGCTGATTGACCCGTCTGCGGTGGAGCAGACGTTTGTGCCGGAGCAGGGCATGTCGGGTGAGCGTTTGAGTATGACTCTGTCTGAGATTCCGGCGGAGATTCTGTCGATTGCCACGCTTTTGGAGTCGAAGGTGCGCGCCGAGGGTGCGCTGGAGCTGTCGAACTCGTTTATTCTTCCGCTGGCTGATCACCTGCACTATGCGGTGGTTCGTGCGCGTGACGGGGTGCGGGTGCAGTATCCGCTCGCCCCGGAGGTGACTGTTCTCTACCCACGCGAGGTGGAGTACGGCCGCGCAGTGTTGGCGATGGTTCGCGAGCGCCTGCAGGTTGAACTAGACCCGAATGAGGCTATTCCTTTGGCGTTGCACCTTGTCAACGCGCAATTTGCGACGGCGGATATGTCTCAGGCATTCCGCATGACTGAGGTTTTCGCGCAGGTTTTTGAAATTATTGAGGCAAGCTACGAGCGGAAGCTCGACCCGGATTCAATGAGCGCGGCACGTTTTGTGACGCATCTACGGTACCTATTTGTGCGGGCGAGCCGCGCCTCCGCGAATTATGCGGAGGGTGTTGATGAGGTGTCACAGCCGAGTTTGTTGGCGGCTCTTCGTGCGGATGCACCGCGCGCCTACGCGTGTGCGCAGAAGGTTTTGTTGGTGCTGCAGATGCAGTTGAAGCAGACCCTGACTCGTGATGAGTTGACGTATTTGACGATTCATATTGCGCGTCTGGCGCGGGATATGTGGGGCATTAACGCGTAACGCGTGTTTGACAGAAGGCGACCGGGGGTTCTCGGTCGCTTTCTCTACGCTACGAAAGCTATACCCCAGAATCCCGGTGAGGGGTTCGGGTGGGGAATCTGGGAGTGAGGATTCTAGAGGGGTGCTGCCGGGCGGAACGTAGCCTTTAAAGGTGGGTTGCTATTTATATATACAACCTGTCACTAAATTGTCGTTTTCCCGGGTTTTCCTTCGCGCGTTAGCGCATCGATTTAAATTTTGAAATGACGGTTTATAGCGACGTATTCCAGAAATACCATTCTGTGGACAGACCGCAAGAAAATGTTGGTTTTGTATAAATCCCACATCTTTTGACTCACGCACCCATTTTTGTTGGGTATTTTCTTTGTAAATCATTTTCTTGCACTATCACAGTCCAAAATATCCTATAACAAGCGCCTCGTCAGCCCGCTTGCGAGATGCCAAGACTCCCGATTTTTCACGAAAATAACACTCTGCTTCTCTCGCCGGCAACCTTTTTTCGGTGTTCTGTTTAAATTTTTCGCACCCCGGTAATAAATACGTGTTTTGACATCAAAAACCCATATTCCAACACTTGAAAAAATGTCACCAGAACCTAAAGTGTGCATAACCAGAAAAACCCACAAAACACACAATATACGTGTTACCATCTGAGAATTATGAGGCCCCTCACGGGCCCTATACACACCATGTCACGAAAACGAGAGGACCACTATGGTCACTATCATTGTGGCGGCACACGGCGAGTCGGCTCCGGCTCTGCTGAAGACCGCCGGCATGATCCTCGGTAACTTCGAAAACGTCCACCCGGTCACCTTCCTGCCGGGTCAGGGCCCCGAAGATCTCGTCGAAGAGTACACCCGCATCGTTGAGGCGTCTGAAGCAGAAGAAACCCTGCTGCTGGTCGACCTCTTCGGCGGTAGCCCCTACAACGCCGGTGCGCAGTTCGCAGCCACCCGCGAGGGCGTCGACGTCGTCTCCGGTGTCAACGTACCGATGCTTATTGAGGTCATCTCCGGCGCAGGCCGTAAGAACGCAACCCTCAAGTCCCTGGTCGCTAAGGCGCACAAGGCTGGCACTAAGGGTATTCGCTCCTTCCAGGAGGCGAACCAGCCCGCAGCCGCCAAGCCCGCCGAGGCGAAGCCCACAGAGACCAAGGCGGTCGAGGTTCCGGCTGCTCAGCAGGTTCCCGGCGGCACCATGGACGCTATCTTCACCCGCATCGACTCCCGCCTGATTCACGGTCAGGTGGCAGGCACCTGGGTTCCGCACATCGCACCGCAGACCTTCATCGCGGCATCCGATAATGCGGCACACGATCAGCTGCGCAAGTCCCTGCTGCTGCAGGTCGCGCCGACCAGTGTGAAGACCAACGTCCTGGACATCGCTAAGGCTGGTCGCGTGTACAACAACCCCAAGTACACCGGCATGAAGACCATGTTCGTCGTAGAATCCCCCGTTGACGTGGTGCGACTGCTCGACGAAGGCGTCAAGATCAACGAAGTGAACGTTGGTGGCGTCACCTTCAAGACCGGCATGGTTCAGCTCTCGGACGCAGTGTACGCCTCCGAGGAGCACCTGGAAGCCTACCGCGAACTCATTAAGCGCGGTGTGAAGCTGACGGTGCAGCAGCTGCCCAACCACTCCCCGGTTGATTTGGAAAAGATCCTCAAGCAGAAAGGCCTGGACGCATGAGCGCCCTGACGTTTATTCTCGTTGTTCTCGTGGCGTTCATTGCGGGCGTCGCATCCGTGGTGGACGAGCGTCAGTTCCACCGCCCCCTGGTCGCTTGTACCCTGATGGGTTTTGCGCTGGGTGACCCGACTACCGGCATTATGCTCGGTGGCGCACTGGAGCTCATCGCACTGGGCTGGATGAACGTCGGTGCGGCTATGGCTCCCGACTCGGCTCTGGCATCCACCATCTCCGCTGTTGTTGTGATTCAGGGTCACCAGGACATCACCACCGGTATTGCTATTGCTGTGCCGCTGGCTGCGGCAGGTCAGGTTCTGACCATTTTCGTTCGTACCATTACGGTGTTCTTCCAGCATCAGGCTGATAATTTCGCGAAGACCGCGAACTTCCGCGGTATTGAGTTGATGCACATTAGCGGTATGGCTCTGCAGGGTCTGCGCGTGGCTATCCCGACCGCTATTGTGGCGCTGATTAGCTCCGACGAGCTGACCCGCCTGCTGAACATGATTCCTGCCGAGGTGACCACCGGCCTGCGCATCGCCGGCGGCATGATCACCGTGGTCGGTTTCGCAATGGTCATCAACATGATGCGTTCGAAGGCCCTCATGCCCTTCTTCTTCCTCGGCTTCATCGCCGCCGCCGCTATCCCGGCAACCCAGTCGATTGTGCCGCTACCCGGCGGAAGCTCAAAGGACGTCCTCGTGGCACTGTCCACCCCGGCACAGTTCAACCTGGTTGCTATCGGCCTGGTCGGCGCCTGCCTGGGCCTGCTGTACACGCAGCTGAACCCGCTCTTCCATAAGAGCGAGGCACCCGCCGTAGCACCGGCAGCCGCAGCAAACGACCTCGATAACGAGCTCGAGTAAGGAGCATCATCATGACTGAGAACAAGAACGTCGAGCTCGTTGAAGTTCCCGAGCTCACCCAGCGCGATAAGGTCGAAACCTACTTCCGTTCCACTTTCCTGCTTGGTTCGTTCAACTTTGAGCGTATGCAGTCCATCGGTTTCGCGGTTTCTATGATTCCGGCGATTAAGCGCTTCTACACCAAGAAAGAAGACCAGGCGGAGGCGCTGACCCGCCACCTGGAGTTCTTCAACACCCAGCCGTGGGTTGCATCCTCGATTATGGGCGTGACCGCTGCGATGGAGCGTGAGAAGGCAGCCGGTAAGGACATTGACGAAGCCGCCATCACCAACGTTAAGGTGGGCCTGATGGGCCCACTGGCCGGCGTGGGCGACCCGATTTTCTGGGGTACCGCACGTATCGTGCTGGCGGCTCTGGGCGCATCCCTGGCGGTGACCGGCAATATTCTGGGCCCGCTGCTGTTCTTCTTCGGCATGACCGCAATTCGTTGGGCAACCCGCTGGTACGGCTTCAAGTACGGCTACGAGAAGGGCACCCAGATTGTGACCGAGGCGGGCGGCAACACCCTGCAGAAGATTACTCAGGGCGCCTCCGTGATGGGCCTGTTCGTGATGGGTGCTCTGGTGTACCGCTGGACGAGCGTGAACATTCCGTTGCCACTGACTAGCTACACAAACCAGGCGGGCGAGACGGTAAATGTGACCGTCCAGTCCGTGCTGAACGATCTGCTGCCGGGCCTGGCCTCGCTGGGTCTGTGCTTCCTGTGCATGTGGCTTCTGAAGAAGAAGATTAACGCCATCTGGTTGATTTTCGCCCTCTTTGGCGTGGGCATCCTCGGTTCCTACCTGGGATTCCTGGCTCTCTAAAAATATGAGGAATGAGCCCTTTCACCCTTCAGTGAAGGCGTGAGATTCAGGGGCTATATCTCAAGTGGTGGGGGTGCGGTCGGTACACTTAAAAGTACCGGCGGCACCCCCGTTTTTTATGGGTTGCGGCGCACAATTCGCGGCAATGCAGCCCTCCCGCGAAGGAGTTTCTATGACCAAATTGATGGCTTTCGATCTTGACGGCACGATCCTGTTTAACCGTGCCGTGGAGCCTGCCACTGAGCAGGCGATTGCCCGCTGGCAGGCGGAGGGTAACCTGGCGGTCTCGTGCACGGGCAAGAGCATTTTTGCCACGCAACTGGCGTTGAACCCGACCGCCATCCGTTTTGATTACCACGTGCTGTACACGGGTGCGGTGATTACTGACCGGCAGTACCGGGTGATTTACCATCAGCCTCTTCCGGTGAGTGTTGTGCAGGCGTGCTACGAGCATTTCAGCACCGTGGACGGCGTGGCTCTGTTCGCGACGACTCTGGATAACGATTACAGCCTCTGCGACCGGGTGGGCTCCTCGACGAATATCCTGCCGGAGTTCACTCCCCTGCCGGCTGACGACCTGCAGAACCACGAGTACGTGGGTGTGCCCCTGTGGATTCCGGATGCTCAGGTTCGCGAGGCGGCGTACACCTGGATTCTGGAGCGTTTTGGTGATTCGGTGGACTGCCACAAGAACCAGGACTTCCTAGATATTGTGCCGCCCGCCTGCACCAAGGGCACCGGCCTGCAGCACCTGGTGGAGTACCTGCAGTCGGAGCATCCGGGCACCTCCTATGAGGTGCACACGATTGGCGACTCGTGGAACGATATCGACATGCACCGCTACGCCGACCGTTCGGCGTCTTTCAGCTACTCCCCCGATGAGGTCAAGGCCGTCACCACCGATTGTGTGGATAAGGCGTACGAGTTCATTGAGGCTTCCCTGTAGCTGATTCGAAGGCGGTGGCTAGGCGAGCGCTGAACCCGTCTAGCCGCTTTCTCTTGCGCAGCTCCCCCTCCCCGTCACATCCGCTCCCCCGTTTCACGTGAAACACCGCTTTCCCGTTACTCCCCGTGTACCCCCGTGAGGTTTCTATGTGCCCTTCCGCTTCTCAGCCCCGTAAGAACCAGCCCGGCAAGGATCAGTTTCCCAAGAGCCAGTCCCAGAAGAGCCAGCAACCGGAGCCTGCCCAGTCTTACGACCCGTCCAGCTTCTCTGACACCTTCCGCGCTATGGCGCGTGAATCACTCGTGAAGAACCAGAAGAACCGCCCGGACTCCCCCATCGTCTCGATTTCCCCGGTGCTGATTGTTTTGGGCGCCATTGCGGCGGCGCTGTACGGGCTGTGGCAGAGCTGGGCGTGTCTCATCCCGCTGGTGCTGATTCTGGTGCTCATGTGGGTTCGCTACACGATGCAGCGTCAGGCGCTCAACGATTTTGCGGAGCTGGAGGCGGCACGCACCGCGTGGAAAAAGACCCGCAACCGCCAGTACCTGGAGCTGATGGCGGCGCAGTCGACGCGCATCCTGGATGAGAATAAGGCGCTGACCAAGCAGGCTCGCGCGCATGTGCAGGAGTACGCGGATTTCGCGGCGCAGAAGCTGGGCACTCAGCGCTAAAGACCCCGCTGCGCTCGCTCGCCCCTCCCAAAAAGTATTCGACGAGCGTTGATTGAGCTGAATGTTTAGGCGCACTACAACCTTTAGGCACAGTACAAAAGACCGTAACCACTCCCCCATGCGGGGGCGGTTACGGTCTTTACGTCTTAGGGGGTTACACCCTAGTTGGTCTTCTGCGCGGGTGCTTCAGCGGGCTCTTCTGCGGATTCCTCGACAGACTCCGCAGGTTCTTCGACTGCTTCGTCAGTGACCGGGGCGTCGTCAGTGACCGGGGCGTCGTCCAATCGCTGCACTACAGCGGGGCGGTCATCAAAGCCGCGGCGGGTGCCTCGGGCAGCCTTCGCGTCAAGGCTGTACAGCTGCTCGCGGTTCGTCAGCACCACCAGGGTCATGGCATTCAGGCAGACACCCACAATGCACAGAATCCAGCCGATCAGCATGAACCGACCACCGGAAAGCACCGCTCCGGAAAGCATCAGGGCAACAGAAACCAGGTACGCCGGGGAAAGCAAAAACTTCGTATTCACGACCGACCTGCCTTAGCGTGCGTTGGAGCGGGGCTTGGGGGTGCGACCCGAACGGGGGCGCGAGGGCAGAACGCTCATGCGACCGGGGGCGGGGGCAACAATCGGCTGAGATTCGGTGGGCTCTTCCTCGCGAACCTCAACAGCTTCGGAGGTTTCAGCGGGTGCGGCTTCCTGCGCGGGCTGTTCATCGTACTCAGCCTGTGCGGCATCGTGCTCAGCCACCTCATGCTCAGCAGCTTCACGCTCTTCACGGCGGTGCTCTGCGCGCTCGCGGATACGGTTCTCCACGGAGGACTCAAAACCGTCCAGGTTGGTGACCAGCGCGGGGGTCGGGTTGCCCTTCGCCTTACCCACGGACAGCACGAAGGCAAGGACGTTCAGACCCAGCGCAAGAATCAGAAGGATCCAGCCGAGCCACAGGAGCCAGGGGTTGGAGGTTCCAATCAAGAGCGCGCCGCAAAAAATCACGCCGAGGGAGGTCAGGTACGCAGGCGAAAGAGTCTTGAAATCCATGTCTACTTTCAATGTGTTCGTGAGTTTGAGAGAGCTAACGTTCGGTTCTCATTTTAGGTGATAGTTGAGGCTTAATCTGCTTCTGCCCCTGTCTATCGCCTGTGAGCTAAAGACCAGTGGGCTTTACTCGGTGGCGTAGGCAGGGGCAGAAACGTAGCGTTCGTACCCGGAGGCACCCGTTAGGAGTTAGGGGTTACCTCGTTGGTAACCAGGGGCGATGCGGGCGCGTTTTCCACCATGGGGATTGCGCGGGTGCTTGCGGCTCCCTGGTGCTTCTTCCAGAGGTTGTAGCGTTCCAGGGCGACCGCGCCGGCGGTCATGGCGGGCAGAATGAACATGCCGGAGGAACGGATGCTTTCTGCCTGCGCCAGGATGTCCAGCTTACGCACCACGCGGGTCACGTCGTGGGAGTCGTAGCGGTCCTGGGCGGCAATGACTTCGTTCTGTGCGGCGGCGAGGGCGGCGTCGCGCAGGCGCACGAAGTCGTTCCTCTTGTCCTTAATCTTCTCCATGTGCTGCTTGTATTCTTCGGGCAGCGCCTCGCTGATTTCGTCGCGGCGGGTGATGGCGGCGCACATTTCCTTCACGCGAGCGTAGGTCTCGGGGTCGGTGGTTGCCTTCGCCTCGGCCTGCAGCGCCTCCAGAGCTGCAATCTGTGCGATCTGGAGTAGTTCAGGTACGGCGGTTTCTTCTTCATGGTTGGCACGCACACCAAGGACCTTCACAAGCATGGGCAGGGTGAGACCGGGCAGCACGAGGGTGAAGAAGAGTACGGAGAGCATCATGACAATGGCGTCCTGGCGGACCTGTTCGGTGCCGTTGACCACGGGGATGGACAGGGCAAGAATCAGGGTCACGAGGCCTCGCATGCCGGACCAGGTCATGACGATAACTTCGGCGAAGCTTTCGGGGGCACCCTCGTGGATGGGGTTCTTGCGTCCTGCGAGCCAGACGATGGTGAACCAGATGAGGCGCACCAGGATGGCGACCGCTGCGACCATTGCGCCGTTGCCGAAGAGGCTGGCAATACGGGAGGGGTCGGCGGTGGCAATGATGCTACTTGCCTGCAGACCGATGAGGCCGAAGGCGACGCCGGTCATGAGCAGTTCAATGATCTGCCAGAAGGAGGTGGAGGAGAGGCGTTCTTCCGCTTCGAGCGCCGCCATGTACTTGGTGCTGGTGAACTGGATAGCGCCGATAACCACGGCAATAACGCCGGAGGCGTGCACGCTTTCAGCAGCGAGGTAGGCACCGAAGGGGATCACGAGGGTCACGGCGTTGCTGGTGACCACGTCGTGGGCGCGCTGGCGAACATAGCCGCCGAGCCAGCCGAAGATGTAACCAATAATGACCGCGAGAATCGAACCGAGCACGAAGTCCTTAGCAACGGAGAGCGGCTCAATATGGTGGCCACTGGTCATGGAGTGGATTGCGGCATGGAAGAGCACGATTGCGATAGCGTCGTTGAAGCTACCTTCGGTCTGCAGGGTGCCGATGAGGCGGCGGGGAATGCCGACGGGCTCAGCGACTGCCTCCACGGCGACGGGGTCGGGCGGGGAGACGGCGGCACCCACGGCGAGGGCGACGGCGATGGTCATGCCGGGGACCCACCACATGGCTGCGCCGGCAATCGCCAGGGCAGAGACGGTGGTGAGCAGGACCGAGTAGAGCAGTACGGACTTCCAGCGGCGACGCAGAGTACCCCAGGAGAATTTAACGCCGATGGCCCACAGCAGTGGCGGAAGGAAGATCGGCAGGATGATGTCGCTGTCGATGGTGAGGTCCGGTCGGTTGGGGATGAAGAGCGCGGCTGCGCCGAGCAGGGTCATCATGACCGGCCAGGGCAGGTTGAGTCGATCACCGACGCTGACCATGAATACGGTCGTGAGCAGGATGATCACGATAACGGAGAGGTAAAGCATTGGTCCGGTGTTGCTCCTTTCGCGCGGCTAGGATTAGTCGGCTACGTCTTTCTACTCTACCGGAGTACTTCATGCCGTTATTTGGATATGGGGGTGTGAAGGGTATTTATTATGGTTTTGTTTACCTCTAAGCCTAATGCCTTAGGTGGAATATAGAGTTTTCCCTTGGATATCCTGGCTTTTCAGCAGGTTATCCAAGGGAAAATTCTATATTTGGAATATAAGGCTTGGGGTAAGAGCCCCTGGTGGGTTACTTCGAGCCGCAACCACCAGCACCGCAGCCGCAACCACCGGCGGGAGCTTCCTCCACTACCGGCTCAGGCTCGTCGTGACCGCCGCAGCAGCCACCCTTTTCTTCCTTCGGCTCCTCGTGGCCACCGCAGCAGCCACCGCCGCCGTGAGAGTGACCGTGAGGCTCAGCGGGAGCTTCAGCGGAGGAACCGCATCCGCCCGAGCCGCAGCCACAACCACCAGCGGAAGGTGCCGGCTCCTCGTGGCTACCGCAGCCACCCGAACCGCAACCGCAACCGCCGCCGTCAACCGAGCCGCAGGCGGAGCCGCGTGCGTCGCGGTGACCCATGAGGTCCACGCCAAGGTCGGAGAGGTAACGCAGGTAGCCTGCGAGGGCGTCGCGTCCACCGGTACCGGAGATGACGATACCACCGTGGCGCAGTGCCTTGAGCACCTCGTTGACCATGGGCCACTGCTCAATGTCGTCGGTGATGGTGATGGCGCTGACCACGTGCATTGCGAGGGAGGTCAGCGAGCGCAGGGACTGCTCGTAGCCTTCGGGCAGGTGAATGACCTTGGCGGGTGCCGCCAGGCGCAGGATGGACAGCACGCGCATCAGCATCATGGGTACTGCGTTTTCGGGCAGCAGTACGGTCACGCCGATGGCGGAGGATTCAGCAATACGTTCGATGGTTGCCGCGAGCTCTTCAGAGTCGATGTCGCGGGAGATGTCCAGCACCTCATAGGAGTCTACGGCGATGGAGCGGGTGCCGAGTGCATCGGCGAGTGCTTCATCTTCGGTGTGGATTGCAATCATGTTGCGGAATTCGTTGCGGCGCACGACGGAGGCTGCCTCAATGAGAGCGAAGTCCTGGCCTTCACCGTCCACGAGGAGGGTGTGGATTTCTTCGCGGTTGAGGCCTTCGCCTGCGGTGGCGCGCTCGATTAGTTCAGAAAATGCATTGCTCATACCGAATATTAAACACCTGATTTTGGGGTGTGCGCCCGCGAGGTTTGCATGTCTTGGCGGTTTTGGGCGGTTTAAGACGTGAATTTATGCCGAGAGCGTGGGCGGCACCCTGCTTCTACGTGTTTTGGGGTGTTTTTGGTGGTAGAAGCGCTGATGAAACGCGAAACGTTCGCTCCGGGCGCGTGAGAATCAACATTGGTTTTTGGGTTTGTGCCGCGTATTTGTGGGGTTTTTGTTTGCCGCGGGGTGCATCTTGCTCACGATACAGATTTGAACACCCTAAAATGAAAGGGTGGTACTTTCCCGTGAAAAGATTCTAGATACCGCCTACGAGGTCTTGGCGACCTACGGTTTGGCGGACCTTTCCATGCGCCGACTCGCTCAGGAGCTTCACGTGGCTCCCGGCGCCCTGTACTACCACGTGAAGAATAAGCAGCAGCTTCTGATTCTGTTGGCGGATTACATTCTGGCTCGTGCCCCGAAGTCGATGTCTGAGGAGGCCGAGCCGAATCCGAAGGCTATTCGCGCTTCGATGATTCGCCGCGGCGATACGCTGTTTTCCTTGCTCTACCCGATTCGTGAGTGCCCTGAGGTGGTGCGTTTGAGTTTGACGCTGCACCCGCGTGAGTTGAAGCCGGTGGTGGCGATGGCTCATGAGTTCCAGGCACTTGGTTTGGGTCATGCGGAGGCGCTGCGTCGTGCTCGTTTGTTGACTCATATTGCGTTGAGCCTGGTGGAGGAGTATCAGACTCTGCCGCTGATTTCTCCGCAGGAGGCTGTGGCGAGTGGCGATGTTCCTCTGATTGAGAATGCGTTTAACCGCTACCGCCAGGATCTACTCTCTGCGATTGATTCGATGATGGTGGTGCAGGAGCCCTATACGCAGGATGCGTAATCACCTTCTTTTGGTTTATTAGTTATGTATGGCGCCCCGTGCCCCCTGTGTGGGGGTGCGGGGCTTTTGCGTGCGTTGACTGCCACTCTCCCCTGCCGTGCACTGAAATTTGTGCGGATCGAAACTGGTGCGGATTGGCGACTGAGTCGATGTTCGTTGGTGCTCTGCTTTAGTCTAGAGGGGACACATGCTTGCGCTGATGCCCGTTGGGTGTCGGGTGCGGGTGGGGTGTCGTTTACGTCCTAGTGCCCTTTTCGGGGCTTGATCAGAGGTGTTCCATGTCGATGACCGCTACCGCCCAGTGGGCGGCTCTTCCGGACCATAGCGCGGAGATTGCGCGTGTGCGTGAGGAGTTTATTACCGCGTACGGTTATGAGCCGGATGGTGTGTGGTCGGCGCCTGGGCGTCTGAATCTTTTGGGCGAGTACATTGATTTTTTGGGTGGCTCGTGCCTGCCGATGCCTCTGCCGTATCGCACGTATATTGCGGGTGCGTTGCGTCGTGATGGTGTGCTGCGTGCTTCGTCGTTGCAGATGCCCGGAGATGAGCGCACGGTCGTGATTCGCGATATTCAGCCGGGTCATTTGAAGGGTTGGTTCACCTACGTGGCGGGTGTTGCGTGGGCGATGAATCAGGAGGGTGGCAGGGATATTATGCTGCCCGATGAGTTCGGTGCTGACCTGCTGATTAATTCTCGTGTTCCGGTCGGTGGCGGTTTGTCCTCGTCGGCGGCTTTGGAGTGTTCTACTGCGTTGGCGCTGTTGGAGCTTTCGTGCCCGGTGCGTCAGGGGTGCCCGGAGGTGGATGCTACCCCGGCTGATAGTGATGCGTTGCGTGCGCGTCTGGCGCAGGTGTGTATTACGGCTGAGAATAAGGTGGCTGGCGCGCAGACGGGTGGCCTGGATCAGACGGCGTCATTGCGTTCGTATCCGGAGCAGGCGTTGGTGGTTGATTTCCGTGATTTTTCGATTGAGCCGGTTGCGGTGGATATTGCTCAGCATGGGCTGAGTTTTTTGGTGATTGATACGAACACTCCGCATGAGCTGACGGATGGTGGTTTTGCGGCGCGTCGTGCGGCGTCTGAGGCGTGCGCTGAGGCGCTGGGTCTGCGTTTTTTGCGTGATGCTCTGCCGGAGGACCTGTCCTGTGCGGGTATGGATGCGCGCGCGGCGAAGGCGTGGCGTGCCGACCTGGTGGACTCTTCGGTGAATCACGCCCTCGATGCGCTAGAGGATGCCGGCCGCCCGTGCACGTTCCCGCGTGGCTGGGTGCGTCACGCGTTCCACGATATGACTCTGGTGGGTCGTGCGAGCTATCTGCTACAGCATGCTGATGAGCTGGGTTTTGCGGCATTTGAGGAGGCGGGCCGTATTTTCACGGAGTCGTTTGTGTCGATGCGCGATGAGTTGTGTGTTTCTCGCCCGGAGATTGATGATGCGGTGCAGGTGTGCCTGGATCAGGGTGCACTGGGTGCTCGTATTGTGGGTGGCGGTTTTGGCGGCGCGGTGATGGCGCTGATTCCGACTTCTCAGCTGGAGGCTGCCGCGGATGCGGTGGCGACCACCTATGCGGTGCACGGTTATGCGGCGCCTCGTTTTTTGCCGATGGTTGCTGGTTTTGCAGCCTCTCATGATTGGGCGGCGGGTGCGGATCCTACGGATATTCCGGTCTTTTAGGGGCGTCCTCTAGGGTTGTCATAAAGCGTCGGGGTGTCATACGGGCGCATTTTTGGGGTTTGAACAATATTCATAGCTGGAAGTTTCCTGCGAGTTTCTGCAAAAATCCTCCGCCCAGCACCTCAAATAACGCACTGATAAGCCACGATTCTTTGGTCGTTGATCAAAAGCTTCGCCACGTTTCACGAGGGTGGTTTTTCTTGCCTTCGCGGGTATGTACACTTATCGACGGACGCAATCCGTGAGCTGTAAAGTTTCGATGCACATAGTCCGGCATATGGATGGCATCTACACTGGGTTCTACCGTCACATACAAACCCAGCTTTCAGATTTCGTCCTCCAAAGCATCACACTCCGATTTAGCCCACACGGGCGAATCACCCCTCACTTGCAGTGAGGCTTTAGAGCGCGAAAGCGCAGAAAGGAGGCCCCCGTGGGCTTCGATATCAAGGGCACCGTTGAGCAGGGCCTCGACAAGGCTCAGGAAGTCATCAACGAGAAGGCTGGCAAGGAGGTCGTCACCGACGAGCACATTGCCAAGGTTGAAGAGGTCGTGACTGACAACGTCTCCAAGCTGACCGAGAAGTTCGGCAAGTAAGGCGACTGCCTCCCTTTGGATTGGCGCCCTACCTCGCCTCCTCATGAGGTAGGGCGCCATTCCCCTGGGTTTGCATTGCAGGCTTTCACTCAACATCTCTCTCGAATATATGGGGCGTTCTGCCCCGCCTGGGTTCTTTCACTCACTGACTCACTCGGCATATTGCTCAGCTTCTGCTACCGCCGGGTAGCCTGTTTTCACTCTTCTTTTACTCTTACTCAGCACAAGTGCTCGCGCTTTCTCGCGAACTGTATACGCCCCGCATCATTGGTCCGGCAACCGTGGTGTGGGGCGTATGCCGTTAATGCGCGGGGTTTTGAGAGCGCGCCGCGGGCGTTCGCCGTATGAGGACCTCTCCCCCACCCCTGCACCCTCAGGCTATGCTTGATATGTCAACTTATTGTGCTGCGCCCTCGGGCAGGTTTTAGCGCCTCCTGGAGACCGCGGAGCACCCTGTTTATGGAGGAACTATGTTTGAACGTCAGCAGTCTGATCAGCAGAAGGCACGCGAGGTTATGAAGGATGGCGGTGTCGTCATTTACTGGCGCCCCGGCTGCCCTTACTGCGAGGCTCTGGATTCTAAGCTGGGCGAGCTGGGCGACCACGCTACCTGGGTGAACATTTGGGAGGATCCGCAGGCTGAGGCGCACGTGAAGTCCCTCAACGACGGCAACGCGACCGTCCCCACTGTGGATACCGGCGACACCCACTTTGTGGTCGCTGACTTGGTGAGCCGCAACAAGGTGAAGAAGCTGATTGAGAACACCCTCAACTCTGGCGGCGAGGCTTAAGATGGCTCGCCCAGCGCTGAACCGCGATACGACGGTCTGCATTTCCTTGTCTGGTCGCCCGTCGAATCACGGTATTAAGTTCCACAATTACCTGTACGAGAAGCACAGTCTGGATTACCTGTACAAGGCGATGACCACCACCGATATTGAGGGTGCTATCGCCGGCGTGCGTGCTCTGGGTATTCGTGGCTGCTCGGTGTCTATGCCGTTTAAGCAGGCTGTTATCCCGCTGATGGACGATATGGACCACTCGGCTGCGGTTATTGGGGCGGTGAACACGATTGTGAACACTGACGGCTTCTTGAAGGCGTACAACACGGATGTGATTGCGGTGGCTTCCCTGCTGCGTTCGCATAATGTGGATCCGTCTCTGCCGTTCCTGCTGCGCGGTTCGGGCGGCATGGCGGCTGCGGTGGCTGGTGCGTTCTTTGATGCGGGCTTCTCGCAGGGCATGATTATTGCCCGCAACGAGGAGACCGGCCGTGCGCTGGCTGAGCGTTACGAGTACGCCTGGGCGCCGGAGGTGGGTAACCTGCGTGCACCGATTCTGGTGAACGTGACCCCGATTGGTATGGCTGGTGGTGAGGAGAGCGAGGAGCTGTCCTACCCCGAAGAGGCTATTGCTGAGGCTCAGGTGGTCTTTGACGTGGTGGCGATGCCCGTTGAGACTCCGCTGATTCGTGCGGCTCGCGCGGCGGGTAAGGAAGTTATTCACGGTGGCGAGGTGATTGCTCTGCAGGCTGCTGAGCAGTTCCGCCTGTACACCGGCGTGGAGCTTACTCCCGAGGAGGTTGAGGAGGCGGAGGCTCAGGCGAACTAGGTTCGCGCCCGCTGCTTCTTCGCCCCGTGAGGGGCTCGATACGCAAAAGTGCCCGGAAGGTTTATCCTTCCGGGCACTTTTTGTTCTATCCGGCGCTTCGCGCCGAAATTTTTTGTAATTACACACATCCTGGTACTTAAGGTTTTCCACATCTGTGGAGAAATCTGGGGAAAACTCTTACACCCGTGTAATTCACCCTATGTAATTCGGTTGTTTTAGCCTGTATCCACAGGTTTTTAACATGTACTCACAATCGTGGAATTACACGAATGTAGTTATGCACAGTGTGGAAAACCTCTGTGGATAACCCTCTTCTGCGGCGGATTTCCGCGGGTTTCAGGCTCAATAGCGACCCTTGAACCACCGTCGCGGGCTCTGCTGCGGCGGCTCCGAAGATTCAGATGACTCGGGCTTCTTCACGAACGGAATAATCAGCAGGGTCGCGAGCGCGCCACTGACAAGACCGCCAAAGTGTCCCGCGAGGGAAATATGCGGGTGGAAGAGGCTCTGCACCACATCAATGCCGATGAGTAGCATAAAGAGGCGTGCTGTGTCCTTTTGCCTCCTGAGAAGCAGAATCACGAAGAAGGCACCATAGAGGCCATACACACCGCCTGAGGCACCCACGGTGCGACTGTAGTAGTCGAAGATATACACGCTGAAGCCAGCGCCCAGGGTAGCAGCCATATATACGAAGAGGAACTTCCAACGCCCCATCATTCGTTCGAGAGATACACCGAAGATGAAGAGGTAAATCATGTTCCACACCAGGTGCATCGGGTCATTCTGCGAGTGCAAAAAACCGTGCGTGATCAAGCGGTAGTACTCACCGCGGTGAACACTGGGACCCGACATCGCGCCGAGGTTGTACACCCAACGGAATGGAATGATCTGTTGCAGACCGTACACCACGACGTTAATCAGAATGAGCGTGTACGTAATATGCCAGTGCCGGGCGATGAAGGAACGCGTCGGGCTCGAGGCGAATCCATTTAGGTCACGGTAGCAGTCGGGGCATACTACACCCGCGCCCTGCGCCGTCTGGCATTCGCCGCAGACTGTTCGGTTGCAGCGCCCACACTGGGCGTAGCTAACGCGGTCGGGGTGGTTGACGCAGACCGTGGGGCTCTGCCCGTAATTCATGTAGTTGGGAAAGTTCTCCACTGCCTCTCCAAAGATTTTCGTGCCGGATTTTCCGAAGATTTTTCACGTATTTTCAGGCTTAGTACCTGCCGTTTTGCCATTGCTGCGGGCTCTGCTGTTGAGGAGGCTCGGGCTTATCCACAAGCGGGACAAACAGCAGTGTCAACAGCACACCACCGACAAAACCACCCGCATGGCATGCGTGGGAGATATTCGAGGGGGTCAGAATGCTATAGATGATGTTCGGGGCAGTAATCATGACGAACACTCGTGCGGTGTCCTTCTGCTTCCTGATGATTAGCAGGGTCAAGAAAGAGCCCATGAGGCCGAATAGACCACCGGAGGCACCCACCACGCTGGTGTCAGACGCCAGCACGTACACGCCGAGGGCGCCGAAGACGATAGAGCCCAGGTACACGAGGAGGAACTTCCAGCGCCCCATCATGCGTTCGAGGGACACACCGTAGATGAAGAGGTTAATCATGTTCCACACCAGGTGCATCGGGTCGTTCTGCATGTGCAGAAAACCGTAGCTGATGATGCGGTAGTACTCGCCATGCTGGACGTAGGGCCACCAGATGTTGCCGTGCCTAACCACCCATTCATTGGGAATGATCTGCTGCAGACCGTACATCGCGACGTTAATCAGAATGAGCGTGTACGTAATGTGCCAGTGGCGCGCCAGGAATGAGCCCTGTGCTTTCGAACCTTGCGCCTTCGAGCTGCCGCCCGTGAGGTCGCGGTAGCAGTCGGGGCAGACCATGCCCACATCCAGCGCTACCTGGCATTCGCCGCAGACGGTGCGGTTGCAGCGCTTGCACTGGGCGTAGCTAACGCGGTTGGGGTGGTTGACGCAGACGGTTGGGGTCTGCCCGTAGCCTGCGTAGTTGGGAAAGTTCTCCACTGAACCTCCAGGGGTTGTGTACCGGATCAACCGGGGTGGTGTGCGGGGGATGGCGCGCGCGGGCATATAAGCGCAGGGACCCACCGGAAGAATCCTGGCGGGCCCCTGAACTATACGTGTTTTCTCAACACCTTCAGCAGAATGCTCGTATGAGCCTTCCGATGGGGTTTATTAGAGCTTTTCGATGTCGATCGAGGAGATGACAACGTCCTTGACCGGGCGGTCCTGGAAGCCGGTCTCAACGCCCTCAATAGCGTCAACAACCTTCTTGGATGCCTCGTCGGTAACCTCACCGAAGATGGTGTGGCGGCCGTTCAGCCAAGGGGTCTCAACGGTGGTGATGAAGAACTGAGAACCGTTGGTGCCGGGGCCTGCGTTAGCCATTGCCAGCAGGTAGGGCTTGGAGAAGGAGAGCTCGGGGTGAATCTCGTCCTTGAACTGGTAGCCGGGGCCACCAACGCCCATGCCCAGGGGGTCGCCACCCTGAATCATGAAGTCCTTGATGATGCGGTGGAACACGACGTCCTTGTACAGGGGGGTGTTCATGATTTCACCGGTGCGGGGGTGCTTCCACTGACGGGAGCCGTCAGCGAGGCCGATGAAGTTCTCAACAGTCAGCGGTGCGTGGTTGCCGAAGAGCTCGACGACGATGTCACCGTAGTTAGTGTGGATAGTTGCCTTAGCAGTTGCATTAGTCATGGCTCTATTGTGGCACGGGGCGGCGCTCATTCGCCATCTAACATGTTTTTTCGCCCCGGGCGCACCGTCGAGCGGGCTTTTTGGGCGGGAATTGAATATCCTGAGAGGTGAACACTACGCGCGCGGCGGCGTTTTCTAGTCGCTGGCGCATTTCAACCGATGGAGGTCACCCCATGTTCTGCTGCAAGAAGCGCAAGGCACGCAAGGCTGCTAAGGCTCAGGCTGTTGTCTCTTCCCTGGCTGCTGTTGAGTCCGCACTGGAAGGCAAGACCGCTGAGATGTTCGCTGAGAAGCTGACCGGCAACAAGAAGGCCCTGAAGAAGGCTCGTAAGGCTACCGCGAAGACCGTTCGCGCCGCTGAGAAGGAACTGGCTCGTATCGAGCGTAACGGCGGCAAGCGCCCCCGTAAGGGCCTGGCATTCCTGGGTCTGCTGGTTGCGCTGGGCGTTGCAGGCGCAGCAGCTTACAACGCAGCTCGTCCCGTGGAGGATCCCTGGAAGAACGCATAAGCGTGGGGTTCCCCGTATCTTTTTCTCTAAGGCTTTCTGAGGCGCCGCTGGCGGCGTGAGGGAGCGCTTTATGAGAGATAGCCGCCCGCTAGAGTGTAATGCTCTGGCGGGCGGCTATTGTTTTGGGTTTTTCTTGGTTTTGGAGGGGGGAGGTGGCTGTAGCTAGAGCGCTAACCTTCCCCGGGTATCCCCTTGATATTTCCCGGATACACAAAGAACCCCATGTCTTTCGACATGGGGTTCTCGGTTCAAAAATAAACCGGCGATGACCTACTCTCCCACACCCACAAAAGTGCAGTACCATCGGCGCGAAGAGTCTTAGCTTCTGGGTTCGGAATGGAACCAGGCGTTTCCCTCTTGCTATAATCACCGGAAAGTGGAGGCGAGGGGACTCGAACCCCTAACCCTCTGCTTGCAAAGCAGATGCGCTACCAATTGCGCCACGCCCCCGCGGTGCTTTATTAGTCTATAACACCTTTTACGACTTCACCAAATCCTCAGGCGCATTTTTTTAGTTAGACCCATCACATTACTGAGGGGTTAGGAAATAACCTCACCCGGCACCGTCGCCTCACGCTTCGTCAGAGCCTGCAGCGGACCGCTCACTTCCTGCAGATACTTACGAACCGCGGTGCGTTGCGCCTCCTTCGCGGACTCTTCCTTCGATTCCGGCGCCTTGAATCCCAGCTTGAACGCGTCCCACTGGCTCGCCGAGGGGTACTTTTCACGGGCGTTCCACACCAGCGAGAACGACGCCAGGGTATTTAGTTCCTTTCTCGTGGCGGCCTTCGACAGCACATCAGCCACCGTTGCCACACGTGAAGACTCCGCAACGCTCACCGAGATCTTCGACTGCGCACCCGAGGGCAGGGTCAGCGCCTTATCCGGAGCCAACTGAATATTCAGGTGAATCTGCTGCACCTGCTCGTTCTTCAGATCCAGCTCAGCCAGCGCACGGAAGCGCTTCAGCAGGGACTCATAGTTCTCATCAATCACAACGGCGTTCAGGCGCAGCTCATCCGCCAGCAGACTCACCTGAGCGTAGCTCGCATTAGTACCCAGCGCCGCGTTAGCGGTCAGCACCTTCAGCCACTGCTCTTCCTTCAGAGTTGCCGAATCATTGACGCGCAGCGGGCCCACCGGCGCATCCGTAGCGGTGTTAGCAACGTTCTGCGGGTCATTCGCCGAGTCCACGCCGCCATAGGTGACACTCAGCCGGTGCAAAGAGCCGTAAACGGACAGATTCGTCAGCGCCGTAGCAGCCGCCGCCAAATCAGCCTGCGCCGCCTCCGTGAGGGAGAAAGAACCCACCAGACGCAGATCCTGCTCAGTACGCCCCTGACCCACATAGATACGCCCCAGCGACTCAATCTTCAGGTAGCGGGTATCAATATTCTCGCGAACCAGACGCTCACGGCGCGCCAACAGCTTCTCGTTTGAAACCACCACCGCAGCGTCCTCACCCAGAACACCGGTGGCGGCAATCTGCGGCATCGCGGCAAGCACCCCGGCGGCAGCAATCACGCCACCGGTCAGAAGCAGGGAGCGACGAGGAACCACGAGGCGGCGAACCTGCCCCGCAATAGCCTCTTTAGCGGCATCTACACGGGTTGAAGAGCTCTTAGCGGAGGATTCCTCAACGGCGACGGGTGCTGCCTCAGAAACGCTCTGAGAGGGTTCTTGAGTGGACGTAAGGTGAGAGTTCTCGGGTTCAGGAGTAGGGGAAGAAGACACAGATTCTCCAGTTTTAGGACGAGAACAAAGCCCGCCATTAGTTTGAGGGAGTGAGTCTCTCTAGAATACCGCCCGCACCTATGGGTGAGCTGACAACCCGCGGCGCAGCATTCGAAGGGCATAAAGAAAACCTATGGGGTGGACTTCAGTCCACCCCATAGGTCACAAGCTTTATGAGAGCTCTCAACTCTCACAGCAGGCTATTTAGTCGTCCTGCGCAGTAGTAGCATTCGGAGCCGGAATATTAGCCGACTCGGCAGCCAACTCAGCGATACGAATCTCACCGGTCGTCGGATCATCGTAGGTCACGTACTCGGTACCGCCAGCCGTAGGCTCGGCGTCCTCATTCACGTGGTTCTCCGCAATCAGGAAGCCGTGCGCACCAAGAATCTTAGCGACGCGGTCAATATCCTGCGGGGTCGGGGTATGATCCACCACTCGACGAATGTACTCGTTAATGCGCTGGTCACTCACGTACGCCTCGCCACGAGCAGCACGAGACTGCATGAGCTGGCGAACAACTTCCTGCAGCTGCTCATCGGTCAGACGCATCTTCAAAATAGCCATCACTGCCGCGCGGTCCTGCACCGGAACATCCTTGGGATACCCGACGCTCAGCCAGTCGATTACTCGAGAGATTATGCTCTTATCAGGCATCGAGCCCCTCCTTCGAAGCAGTCATCATATGCAATTTAGTGTTCACGGGATTAGTGGCCTCCACCGGTTACGCCGAAGATATTCCAGCCGAAAGTGTGGTCGATAAAGTCCTTAGCGACCCAGAGAATACCGATGATTACGATTGCTACGATAATAGCAAAAATGCAGGACGCGGCAATCTTCGCCACCGTTCCCGGAGGCTCAATTTCAACGAGCTTGCCGTCCGCAGTGTACTCGGTACGACCAGCCAGCAGACGCAGACCGAACGCATACAGCGCCGGAAGGCCCGCACCGAAGAACAAACCGGCAATCAGCACCGGAATAACCTTGTTCACAATGTCCATCAGATATTCCACGGCTACGAACCTGCCTTCTCAGTAGCAAGGGTCTGATCTGCGGATGCGTCAGCGCTGGTGACTGCAGCGCCTTCCTTTTCATCCCAGTCGCCAGTCACGTTCGAAGCGTCAATGTTGTCCTTCTGGGAATGACGCCACATCAGGAAGCAGAAGATCACCAGCAGAGCGAACACGGTCATCTCGCCAACAAACTGGGTGCCGGTCAGAGCATTCAGGCCGTGACCAATCAGCCAGGTCAGAGCACCCACAATTGCGGCAGCCGGCAGGGTAATCAGCCAAGCAACCACCATGCGGCCAGCAACAGACCAGCGAACCTCGGCACCCTTACGACCCAGGCCACTACCCAGAATCGAACCGGATGCCACGTGAGTGGTGGACAGTGCCATACCGAAGTGGGAGGAGGTCAGAATAATCGCGGCGGAAGCGCCATCAGCTGCAACACCCTGCGGGGTGTCCACCTCAACGATGCCCTTACCGAGGGTGCGGATAATGCGCCAACCGCCCAGGTAGGTACCCAGTGCAATAGCAACAGCACAGGAAGCCTTCACCCACAGGGGGATCGCATCATCGTTGTTCAGGGTACCCGAAGCAACCAGAGCCAGGAAGATCACGCCCATGGTCTTCTGCGCGTCGTTGGTACCGTGTGCCAGAGACATCAGGGATGCGGTTGCAACCTGTCCCTTACGGAAACCGCCGTGCTTACGGTCGTCAGCAACCGGAGCAGCAATACGGTAAACCAGCCAGGTGCCGGTTGCCGCCACGATAGCCGCAATAACGGGGGAGAGGACCGCGGGAACAATAATCTTGGACAGAACGCCCATCCATTGCACGCCGTCAAAGCCGATAGCGACAATAGCCGAACCAATCAGGCCGCCAAACAGAGCGTGCGACGAGGAGGAGGGCAGACCCAGAAGCCAGGTCAAAACGTTCCAAAGGATGCCGCCCACCAGGCCAGTAAAGACGATAAGCATCAGCGCCGGACCGTCCGTTGTTACATCGATACGATCCAGGTTCACGATGCCGCTACCGACCGAACGCGCCACCTCAACAGAGAGGAACGCGCCAACGAGGTTCAGGGACGCAGACAACGCCACGGCGGTCTTAGGCTTCAGCGCACCGGTCGCAATGGAGGTTGCCATCGCGTTACCGGTGTCGTGGAAGCCATTCGTAAAGTCGAAGGCGAGCGCGGTAAGCACCACGATCACGAGAATAATGAGTTCTGTAGTCACAAGAAAATTATCTGTCGGTTTTCGTGAAATCTAAAGTATTCCGAATTAACACGAAATAACAGATAAACCCACAGTATTGAGCGGGTTTTCATGAGGGTTTTACTATTGAGCCCATATCCTAGGGGTAATACTCCCGATATTCCGCGGCAAAAATGGTGCACCTATCGGAATGCTTAAGTTGGTTTATGTGGCTTATACGAGAGTGCGGGGGAGAGGGGCGATTATATCCATCAAGAGGCTAAAGTGTGTTCACCAAGTGTTCACTTTCAGGAACCTCCCAGCTTTCTTTTTGTGACACACCTTTATTATTCAGACCTCATTTGAGCCACCAAACTACCCGTGCAGGATGTCCCTGTGGGTTTTCCGTAGCGCCACATGTCCTAGCACCGCACGCCTCAGGCCTTACACAGGATCAACCCCAGCCCATCAACCCGCAACACTCGCAGCACACCAGCTTCGCGAGGTATTCACGCCGATTCCTCCGCATCACTTCGGCGGATACAACAAAAGACCCCGCATCTTTCGATACGGGGTCTTTCTCAAAAATAAACCGGCAACGACCTACTCTCCCACACCCACAAAAGTGCAGTACCATCGGCGCGAAGAGTCTTAGCTTCTGGGTTCGGAATGGAACCAGGCGTTTCCCTCTTGCTATAA
>NZ_CAJZIE010000011.1:0-40920 GCF_916049665.1 uncultured Rothia sp.
ACTTGCGGCGGCGCGGCAGACCCCAGCGGCTCCTGCCGCCGTCACGGAATCCGAGGCGATGCTCAAAGTACACGGGCGAGCTACTGCCGGTCTTAATCGTGTCCGGAGGGACCGTACCTTCACGCGCAGACAGCAGATAAAGAACCGCAGCGCCGGGCATGAACATAATCAGCGGTAGCACGAAACGCATACGCGCCTCACCATAGCCGCTACGCACCGTTAAATGCCAGACGCACAACGCAACCAGCACCAGGTGCAGTATCAGCAGAACAGTTTCAGACGTGCCCAAACCAAAAATACTCAGAGAACTCATTGGCAACTCCTCAAAGGTCGTGTACTTTCAGTCTACGCCGTGCCCGCGCCCCTGAGAAGGATTCGCCGGCTGTTGATACTGCGGATTTTCGCGCCTACACTGCAGGTAACCGAGAGCGGCATATTAGGGGGCTCTCTCCCCATTTCCGTTTTTCACTGAGCTCACCGCTGAATCGCCGATTACTCCTCATATTGGGAACCTCCACATGACAGCAATACCGCACCAGCGCATCACATCTCTTAAAGAGCAGCGCCAAGCACTCCAGCAGCGGGCGCGCACTATCCGTGCCACCACCGGAACCCCCTACAGTTCCGAGGTTCACCTACTGCTCGGGCAGAGCTACCTCGACCCCGCCAGCTGGCAGGAAATCACCGCCTCCAGAGGGGTACGCGCCGCAGTACGCAGGGCACAATTTGTGCGCCAATACAAGCCCCTCCTGGCACGTCTAGAAGCCGCAATCGAGCAGTACGAACAGGCAAGCACAGCGCAGAATTCCCCTGGAGCTGAGAGAATGCCGTGAATATGAGAAAATAGCCGTTATGGCTGAAAACATTTTGGGCTCAGACTCGCCCGTACAGATTAACGTTCCCGACCGCCCCGCCCTCGAAGGCCTCGAAGAGAAGCTCTCGCAGCGCTGGGCCGACGAGAAGACCTACGCATTCGACGAGAACACCACTCGCGAACAGGTCTACTCCATTGACACCCCGCCGCCGACCGCATCCGGCTCCCTGCACGTGGGTCACATGTTCTCCTACACCCAGACCGACGTCATTGCACGCTACCAGCGCATGACCGGCAAGAACGTGTTCTACCCCCTCGGCTGGGATGACAACGGCCTGCCCACCGAACGCCGCGTTCAGAACTACTACGGCGTTCTCTGCGACCCCTCCGTGGCAGACAACGACTCCTTCCGCGACCTGATCACCTGGAAGGCAGACGGCACCCCCAAGCCCGACCGCAGCCAGGCAAAGTGGCCGCGCATTTCCCGCAACAACTTCATTGAACTCTGTGAAGAGCTCGCGGTTGAAGACGAGAAGGTCTTCGAAAACCTCTTCACCACCCTGGGTCTGTCCGTTGACTGGTCGCGCACCTACCGCACCATCGACGCACACTCCCGCAAGGTCTCCCAGCTCGCCTTCCTGAAGGACCTGGAAGCAGGCAACGCCTACATGGCTGAAGCACCGACCATGTGGGACGTCACCTTCCGCACCGCAGTGGCACAGGCTGAGCTGGAAGACAAGGAACGCCCCGGCGCGTACCACCGCATCAGCTTCCACCGCCCCAACGGCGAGAAGGTCTGGATTGAGACCACCCGCCCCGAGCTGCTGCCCTCCTGCGTGGCTCTCGTGGCGCACCCGGACGACGAGCGTTACAAGCCGCTGTTCGGCACCACCGTCACCTCCCCGCTGTTCGGCGTTGAGGTCGAAATCAAGGCGCACCCGCTGGCACAGCCTGACAAGGGTGCCGGTATCGCCATGATCTGTACCTTCGGTGACACCACCGACGTCACCTGGTGGCGTGAACTGCAGCTGGACACCCGTGCCCTCATCGGCCGCGACGGCCGCTTCTCCCGCGAAACCCCCGAGTGGATCACTTCCGCCGAGGGTCGCGAGCGCTACGAGCGTATGGCAGGCACCACCGTCTTCACCGCACAGAAGACCGTCGTGGAAATGCTGGTTGAGGCTGGCGAAATGGACGGCGACCCCAAGCCGATTACCCACCCCGTGAAGTTCTACGAGAAGGGCGACAAGCCCCTCGAAATCGTTGCTTCCCGCCAGTGGTACATCCGCAACGGTGGCCGTGACGCTGCACGCCGCGAGAAGCTCATCGAGCGCGGCCGTGAGATGAACTGGTACCCCTCCTTCATGCGTAGCCGCTACGAGAACTGGGTTGAGGGTCTGAACGGCGACTGGCTGATTTCTCGCCAGCGTTTCTTCGGCGTTCCCTTCCCCGTCTGGTACCCGCTGGACGCTGAGGGCGAGCCGGACTACGAGAACCCGATTCTGCCTTCTGAGGACATGCTGCCGGTTGACCCCGCCTCTCAGGCTGCTCCCGGTTACACCGAGGATCAGCGTGGCGTAGCGGGCGGCTTCATCGCTGACCCGGACGTTCTGGACACTTGGGCTACCTCCTCCCTGACCCCGCAGATTGCGACCGGCTGGGGCGTGGACCCGGACCTGCACGCGAAGACCTTCCCCATGGATCTGCGCCCGCAGGGTCACGACATTATCCGTACCTGGCTGTTCTCCACCGCTGTTCGCGCGGAGACCCTGGCTTCCTCCGTGCCGTGGTACAACACCGCGCTCTCCGGCTGGATTCTCGACCCGGACCGCAAGAAGATGTCCAAGTCTAAGGGCAACGTTGTGGTCCCCAACGAGGTTCTGGAGAAGTACGGTTCGGACGCTGTGCGCTACTGGGCTGCTTCGGCTCGCCTGGGTGCTGACACCGCCTACGACGAAGGCCAGATGAAGATTGGCCGCCGCCTTGCCATCAAGCTGCTGAACGCGTCCAAGTTCGTGCTGAACCTGGGCGCTACCGAGAAGTCCGTGATTACTTCTCAGGCTCAGGGCCGCGTGCTCATCAACGCCCTGGACCGTTCCCTGCTGGCTCGCCTGGCGTACCTGATTGAGGAAGCAACCGCAACGTTCGAGAAGTACGAGTACGCTCGTGCCCTGCAGATTTGCGAGAGCTTCTTCTGGTCCTTCACCGACGACTTCGTTGAGCTGATCAAGGACCGTGCGTACGGTGCTCGCGGTGAGGAGGAGCAGGCTTCCGTTCTTGCCGCGCTGGCAACCACCCTGGATGCCCTGCTGCGTCTGTTCGCGCCCTTCCTGCCGTTCGTGACCGAAGAGATTTGGTCCTGGTGGCGTGCAGGTAGCGTACACCGCGCCGAGTGGCCGCAGGCACTGCCCATCCTGGAGGGTACCCTGCTGGCTGAGTACTCCGCACAGAACCCGACTGCTGGCATCTCTGCTCAGTGGGTCCTGGCGGACGCTGACCCGGCTCAGATTGAGTCGCTGAAGCAGATCCTGCCGGATGTTGCTGAGGCTCTGGGCGGCCTGCGTAAGGCTAAGAGCGACGCGAAGGTTAAGCAGCGCACCGAGGTTGAGTCCGCTACTATTGCGGCTCCTCAGGCTCAGCTGGATCGCATTGCCGCTGGCTTGGCTGACCTGAAGGCTGCCGGTAACGCTCGTGAGCTGTCCCTGGTGGCGGCTGAGGGCGAGCTGGAGGTTCGCGATGTTGTGCTCGTTGTGGAAGAAGCAGCTGAGTAATCGCGTCTGAGTAATCGCACTTGAGCGTTTATCGCTTGATTTTATGACGCCACTTTGGTGTTGATAACGGGGCGGTACCGATTGACGGTACCGCCCCGTTTTCTGTGTCTGCGGTTCGTTGGTTTCTGCAGGCAAGGTACCCGGAGAGCGTGATGCTCGGCTGCACACAGTGCTTTGCAGGGTGCTTTTACGACTCTGACTAGAGGCTTTACATATTCGGCACCCGTGGGTGTCCGCGCCCATCCCTAGAACCTTCACAACCTCCTCCCCTAATAATGTGGGTTTTAGTCTGCTGTTCTGTAGGGATTATGTGGGATTTCCAATCCCTTTTTCTGTTCATCAATGTGCAAAGAGCATAATCAACCTTATGAGATTGACTGTCACTTATGTATGATTGTTGATGCGAGGGTTTTACCATCAGGAACAACCCTCTATTCAACTTCAGCAACAGACAAATCACCGGTACGAGCAAGACATACCCCGACCAACCGCACGACAGAAACCACCCGTCAGGTGCAGCGATGCACCCTGACACTGACCCGCGCCAAAGTAGGCGCACCCCATATCCTCATGAATTCATACTCATCCTCTTCCGGATTACCGAACGAACCCCAGGCGAGGCAGAGCTCAACCCCGAGCTCACCGCCAGGAGCGCAAGCAAACATTTCCCCCGATCAGCTTCAGCACTACCGTGCAAGCCTGAACGAATACATCAGCCAGGCACGCGAACATGCCCAGGCTCTACGCGCCAGCTACACCAACGAAGTGTACGAACTCTGGCATCACCATATTTCCACCAGTGCCGCCGCCGATGAGGCGAGCATCGCCTCCGGTTTGTTGACCGCCCAGCAGCTTGAGGATCTGACCCGCAAGTGGGTGCGCCTCATGCGTGAAAGCCGCGATATGCTGCACCACGAAAGCTCTATTGCGGCGGCACGCGCCGCGGTGGAGGCTAAGCCCCTCCCCGAGTAGGAATTCCCGCTGCTGGGAATCCCCGCACAGTACATCCCTGTACTCCCTTTCCTTTCGCTGGGAAGATACAAACAGGGTTAACACTCCCCCTGTTTCTTCTGCTGTTCATTTCTCCCGTTATTCAACGCATTTTCAGCTCACGCTCCGCGCGTTGAAACAGCCCGTGATTCCGCGGCGGGGCTATCGAGCCAAGCGATTAAGCCCTGCCCGGAATACGCATTTCTCACGCCTTGCCCCTTGCTATAGTTATGTGATATTCAAAGACCCTAACTATGTTGCAGAAAGGGCGGGAATGTCCCACCAAAAACGCGTCCTACGGCCTATACGTAGCGATGTTGCTCCCCCAGTCACCTCGCCACCGGTTTACCGTGGCGATATTGACACGCGCGGTGCGGCGCAGGACCTCGTCCCGCGTAGCTTCTGGGTTGATTTCTGGGACACTCTCTTCTTTATCTTCGCCGGCGTCGCGGCACTCGTGCTGACCTTCATGATTCTGGCGAATACGGTCGGCCACTCTTTTTGGGGTGTGCCCATCGCCTTTATCTTCTGGGCGGTCACCGCGTACCTGACGCTACCGCGTTTTCACGCCATCATGACCCGCATCTACGTGCCCGATTACTTCATTGGGCGCACCCGCACCCCAGACGGTCTGCTCGGCGACCCGGTCAATATCGGCCTGATTGGTACCGAGGAGCAGATTCACCAGGTCATGCAGGATGCGGGCTGGACCCGCGCGGACGACGTCACGCTCGTCTCCTCGTGGAAGATTATTCTCTCCACTATTACCCGCCGTTCCTACGCGGAGGCGCCGGTCTCCCCGCTGAAAATTTTCGGCAAGACGCAGGCTTTCGCCTACCAGAAGGAAGTGGACGGCAACCCCGAGAAACGCCACCACGTGCGCTTCTGGAAAACCCCGGACGGCTGGCTTCTGCCTGGCGGTCACCAGGTGGATTGGCTGGCGGCGGGCACGTATGACTCCGGTGTGGGTTTCAGCTTCTTCACCCTGCAGGTCACGCACCGCATCGATGCTGAAACCGACTTTGAGCGCGACTACATTGTGGAGTCCATCCAGTACGCTCACCCGGAAACCCGCGTTGAGATTCTGCACGATTTCTCCTCCGGCTACCACGCCCGCAACGGTGGTGGTGACGCGATCCGTACCGACGGCGCGCTGCCGGTGGTTATTCTCAACAATGAGGGTCTGGAACCGCAGGAGCAGGAAGAGATTCACCTCTCCAGCGCGCACGACCTGGCGTACCGCATGCCGCTGAGCCTGCTGGTCGGTTCGGGTATGCTCATCGCCGTGACCCTCGCTGATATTGTCAACAGTATTATTTTGGCGCTCAGCCGCCCGGCACTTCGCGCCAAGCTGCTGGAGGAAGGCTCCGGCAACGATCTTGAGTTGTTGAACCTCTTCGACCAGGTGGATAGCGACGTGCTGCTGACCATTACCGGTACAGTACTGGTGGGTTTTGTAGCAATTTATTCGGCGGTGCACCTGTTCCTGCTGTGGAGCACGTTGCGCGGCTCGTCGAAGGCTCGCCGACTGGCTCTGCTGTTGACGGCGCTGAACTTCGCGGCGATTACCGGCGGCGTGCTGTGGGGGCACCAGTCCCTGCCGCTGTCCACGATTTTCTTCCAGCTGGGCGTTGCGGTGTTTGCGATGCTGGCGTTCACTTCGGACGCGGCGGTCCAGTACACGGCAACCCGCACCTTCCACATGCGCGATACAAAGATTGTGCAGCGCGCGACGCACCCGAAGGTTCTCGAGCACAGGGCACAGCGCAAGGCGAAAAAGGCACAGAAGGCGCAGCAGCCACGCAAGGCGGCTACCGCGAGCCACCGCCGATAGCTCTGCATAGTTTGGGAAATAAAGTACCGCCCGGTCGTTCAATGACCGGGCGGTACTTTTATGCTCTGCAGCCGCAGACTCTACCGAGCCTCAGCACATTGCAGGGGTCTCAGCGCGTTTCAGGGTTCTTAGGCTTCGCCGTCTTCACCGTGGAAAATCGGGCCCACGTTACGGGGGCGCTTCAGCTCAAAGAAGCCGGGGTACGATGCCAGCGCCAGCGCGCCGTCGAAGAGCTTACCTGCCTCTTCACCGGCGGGGCTCGGGGAAATGACCGGGCCGAAGAACGCGGTGCCGTTAATGGAAATCAGCGGAACACCCACATCGGTGCCACCCACGGTCTCCAGGGCGAGGTCCAGGGATGCGCGCATCTGCTCATCGTACTGGTCGGTGAAGGCGACATCCACCAGCTCTGCGGGCAGGTTGACCTCAGCCAGCGCCTTGACGATCGCGTCGCGGTAGGAATCAGCCTTGTTGCTGTTGTGGTGAATCTGCTCGCCCAGAGCGTCGTAGAGGGGCTTGATAACCTCGTTACCGTGCAGCTCACGCACGGCGGTGATGAGGCGGGTCGGCGCCCAGGACTGGTCCATCATCGCCTGGTAGTCGGCGGGCAGCTCGCGGCCCTGGTTGTGCATGGACAGGGAGAAGGGGCGCCAGGTCACCTCAACGTTGCGGACCTTCTGCACCTCACCAATCCAGCGGGAGGTAATCCAGCACCAGGGGCAAATCGGGTCGAACCAGAAATCAACCTGTGCGGGTGCGTTCTCAGCCATGAGTGTTCCTCTCTCATACGGTTGCGCCAGCCGCTTCGATGAGCCGGCGCTTATTCTTCGGTACACGCTCTTCAGCACATGCCCTTCAGCGCATGTTGCCGAGCGGTACCTGCTAGTGAGCCGTCACCCCGTATGACCGGGGCGACGGCTTCTTTATTCCCTAGCCTGTCGGCTGGAAGTATTCGGTTATGCCGCCTGACGGTCCGCGTCCTTCAGGGAGGTGGTCTTCGCCTCCCCCTTTACGGTGCGGGTGGTCTCGGCTTCGGGGTCGGGCGCCTGCAGTACGTAGCGGGGCTCCGCGCCGTTGAGCACGGTATCCTCACCGATAACGATGGACACCACGTCGGTGCGGTCCGGAATCTCAAACATGACCGGCTGCAGAATCTGCTCCATCATGGAGCGCAGACCGCGAGCACCGGTACCGCGCTCGGCGGCAAGGCGCGCAATGGCGGCGATTGCCGCGTCGTCGATGATTAGCTCCACACCGTCCAGGGCAAAAAGGTGACGGTACTGCTTGAGCAGCGCGTTCTTCGGTTCGGTCAGCACGCGAGCCAGCTCCTCCTCATTGAGCTCGCTCAGGGTCGAGATGACCGGCAGACGGCCGATCAGCTCGGGGATAATGCCGTAGTGCGCCAGGTCCTCGGGCATGATCTGGTCCAGCGGGTTCTTTACGGAACCGCCCAGTTCGGCGCCAAAACCGATGCCGCCGGCACCCACGCGGGCCGCGATGCGGTCGTCAATATTGTCGAAGGCACCCGCCACAATGAACAGAATGTTCGAGGTATCAATCTCAATGTTCGCGTGTGCCGGGTGCTTGCGGCCGCCCTCCGGGGGTACGGTCGCCACGGTGCCCTCAATAATCTTCAGCAGCGCCTGCTGCACGCCCTCACCGGACACGTCGCGGGTGATGGAGAGGTTCTCGCCACCCTTGCGGGCAATTTTGTCGATCTCGTCGATGTAGATGATGCCGCGCTGAGCCTTGGCGATATCGCCGTCAGCGGCGTTGATGAGGCGCAGCAGAATGTTCTCCACGTCGTCACCCACGTAACCCGCCTCGGTGAGGGTGGTTGCGTCGACCAGAGCGAAGGGCACATCCAGCTTCTTCGCCAAAGTCGATGCCAGGTAGGTTTTACCGCAACCGGTCGGGCCGAGCATCAGAATATTCGACTTGCCCAGCTCCACCTGCTCCCCCGCTGTCGCCGAAAGAATGCGGGAGGTCAACACCGGGTTATCAATATCGTGGATGCGCTTGTAGTGGTTGTACACCGCCACCGCCAGGGTACGCTTCGCTGCGTCCTGACCGATGACGTAGTCGTTGAGGTAGCTATAAATTTCGCGCGGAGTAGCCAGCTGAGGCGCGGGCGCAGCGGCGGGAGCCTTCACCTTCAGACGCTCTTCAGCGAGGATCTCTTCGCACAGTTCCACGCACTCGTCGCAGATCGAAACGTTCGGGCCAAGCACAATCTTAAAAACCTGCGCGCGCGTCTTCTTACAAAAGGAGCATCGCATGCTGGCGTTGGGCTGTTCGGGAGGCACAATGACGTCTGTGGCCACGAAGATTCCCTTTCGATCGGCGTGATGAAATCGGTACAGAAGGGTCAGTGACCTGGTGTCTGCGGTGATTTCTCAGGAGGGGCACCGGCGGGTGGTGGGCGCCCTGGTTTGAGCGAGAAAACGGTATGAAAGACTCGAATTTTCTCCTTCTCTAAGGCTACCGGAGTTCACCCCGGAACCAAGAATTACGCGCCCCAAATGGACGGACTTACCGGGCATATGACAAAGCGCGTCTTTTATGACGGCGGCGGAAGCTGACGCGCCGGAATATGACGGCAACGCGCCGCAAGAAATCGCAAAGAAAGCGCAGGTCAACGCCCGTATCAGCTTGCCTCGCCGCACCCCACCCGACAAGCGCAAAAAGGAGCGGCAAAGCACAAAAAGGAGCGGCACCGCACCGTGCACCAGCCCGAAGGCTCGCACACGGAGCGATGCCGCCCCTCCCCGAAAAATCGGGGTATTCCTCAAAACTAAAGTTTAAGTGTGGGAAATAGCGGTGTTGGTCGCAGGCTTACGCAGCTTACGAGACTCCAGCACCTTGTCGACCAGGCCGTACTCCAGGGCAGCGGCCGCAGTCAGAATGTTGTCACGCTCGATGGAGCGGTCAACTTCCTCGTAGGTCTTGCCCGAGTGCAGTGCCAGGGTCTGTGCAGTCCACTCACGCATACGCATAACCTCGTTCGCGTGAATCTCAATGTCAGATGCCTGACCGCCCTGCTGGCCGCTCAGAGCGGGCTGGTGAATCAGCACGCGAGCGTTCGGCAGTGCCAGACGCTTGCCGGGGGTACCGGCAGCCAGCAGAACCGCCGCAGCGGATGCCGCCTGACCCAGGCACACGGTCTGGATCTCGGGGCGGATGAACTGCATGGTGTCGTAGATGGCGGTCATTGCGGTGAAGGAGCCGCCGGGCGAGTTGATGTACAGGGTGATGTCACGCTCGGGGTCCTGCGCCTCCAGCACCAGCAGCTGAGCCATGATGTCGTCAGCGGATGCGTCGTCCACCTGGGTGCCCAGGAAGATGATGCGGTCCTCGAACAGCTTTGCGTACGGGTCCTGACGCTTGTAACCGTAGGGGGTGCGCTCCTCGAAGCTGGGGAGCACGTAGCGGTTGCTCGGCATAGCCGGCGCCGAGGTGGTGATATCGTTCGGCAGGTAGTTCATGTGCATCTCCCTTATGCGTTCTTCGATTCGGGCAGCTTACCGGCGGTGGTCGCAATGTGGTCGAAGAAGCCGTACTCCAGGCCTTCTTCCGCGTTGAACCAGTTGTCGCGGTCGTTATCCTTCAGGATGGTTTCCAGGCTCTTGCCGGTGCGCTCAGCGGTGATCTCTGCCAGGCGCTTCTTCATGTCCAGAATCAGCTCAGCCTGGGTGCGGATATCCGATGCGGTACCGCCAATGCCGCCGAGGGGCTGGTGCATGAGGATGCGGGCGTTCGGGGTTGCGTAGCGCTTGCCGATGGTGCCTGCGGTGAGCAGGAACTGACCCATGGATGCTGCCATGCCGGTCACCACGGTCACCACGTCGTTCGGGATGAGCTGCATGGTGTCGTAGATAGCCATGCCGGCGGTGACGGAGCCGCCGGGAGAGTTGATGTACAGGTAGATGTCTGCCTCGGGGTCTTCAGCCGAGAGCAGCAGCATCTGCGAGCAGATGAGGTTAGCGTTGGAGTCGCGCACCTCGGAACCGAGCCAGATAATGCGCTCCTTCAGGAGGCTGTTGTAGACGTAATCTTCCTGGGCACCAACGATGGGGGTTGCCATAGACGGCGCGGGCGCCACGCCGGCTGCCTGGGAGGCGCCGATGGGCAGAGGCATGTAGCTGGACATTCTTCCTCTTCTTCTCTAATGGGTCTTCGCTGCATCTTTGCGCGATTTACGCGCCGGAGCGCACGCGAAAAGTTTCGTTGCTACTACCTTACCGATAGTTGCCCTCCCCCGCTTCCCTTCGCGTTGTTCGTTCGCCAGGGGGTGAAGCACAGCGTGAAGCACAGCGCCCAGCATGTGCGGTACTGACGAGCCTGCATACGCGTTCGGGAGCAAATCGGGGGTGATTCTGGGGACTAAAAGAGCCTCAGCGGGCACCCAACCGGTAACTCGGTGGATGCTCGCTGAGGCTACACGTTTCAAGCAATCAGCTCACGCCCTCTAGCGGGGTGGCTTCTTGCGGACCGTGGCGGGGATTTAGGCTGCTGCCTCTTCGCCCTCGCCCAGGTACTTGGACAGGTCAACAACGTTGCCCTTGGTGTCCTTGACCACTGCGGTCTTCAGCACTGCTGCCAGAGCCTTGGAGCGGCGAACCTCGCCGACCAGTGCGCCAGCCTGGCCGGAGCCGTCCAGCATCTGTGCGAACTGGTTGGGATCCATGCCGTACTGGGAGCTCATGGTGATGATGTAGTTAATCATCTCAGCCTGGTCAACAGTCACTTCTTCCTTGTCCGCAACAGCGTCGAGAACCATCTCGTTCTTGAATGCGGTCTCGGTGTTGGCGCGAACCTCGGCGCGGTGCTCCTCGGTGTCGTGGCCAGCTTCAGCGTTGGGGTTATTGAAGTGCTGCTCGAGCTGGTCCTCGATAACCTTCTCGGGGACGGGGATCTCAACGAGCTCAACGAGCTTTGCGAGGACCTTGTCGCGTGCCTGGGTGCCCTGCTCGGCAACCTTAGCCTCTGCAACCTGCTTCTTGATGTCTTCCTTCAGCTCGTCGATGGTGTCGAACTCGGAAGCCAGCTGTGCGAACTCGTCATCAGCTGCGGGCAGCTCGCGCTCCTTGACAGCGGTCAGCTTGACCTTGATGACAGCCTGCTCGCCTGCGTGCTCGCCACCGGAAAGCTTGGTCTCGAAGGTTGCGTCCTCGCCAGCGGACAGGCCGGTCAGAGCCTCGTCGATGCCGTCGAGCATGGTGCCGGAACCGATCTGGTAGGACAGGTCGTTTGCTGCGTCAACCTGCTCACCGTCGATCTCAGCTGCGATGTCAATGGTCACGAAGTCCTTGTCAGCTGCGGGGCGCTCAACGGTCTTCAGGGTGCCGAAGCGCTCACGCAGAGCGTCCAGTGCCTGAACCTCGTCCTCAGCGGTGACCTCTACCTCGTCAACCTCAACCTCGAGGCCCTCGTAGTTGGGCAGCTCGATTTCGGGGCGAACGGTGACGGTGATGGTCAGCTTGACGTCTGCCTCACGGTTCTCGGTGGAGGGCTGGGACTGAACGTCCAGCTCGGGCTGTGCCAGGGGGGAGAGTTCGTTCTCGCCCAGTGCCTGTGCGTAGTAGTCGTTCAGAGCGTCGTTCAGGGATGCCTCGACGATGTAGTCGAAGCCCGCACGCTGCTCGATGAGCTGCTTGGGCAGCTTACCCTTGCGGAAGCCGGGAACGCTGATCTGACCCGCGAGGTTCTTGTAGGTGCGGTCCAGGTAGGGCTTGAATTCTGCGAAGGGAACCTCGACCTCAATCTTTGCGAGGGTCGGGTTGAGCTTCTCGACGGCGGTCTTCACGTCCGTGATCTCCTCATATAGTTTCGGTGCGGCACGAATCGTGTGTGCCGCGGTTGCTTAGTGGAAAGAGCGCCACGACTCTGTAGCGTCGCGGCAACCGTTTCACGTCGGGGCGACAGGATTCGAACCTGCGATCTCCTGCTCCCAAAGCAGGCGCGTTAGCCAAGCTACGCCACGCCCCGTGAAACCGACCGTGTTGCGCACTTGCGTGTTTAACACAGTCAGTGCCCTAGTTTACCTGTTTTCCCGCTAAATGCCCAACACAGCGGCTGGTGCGCGGTTTATTTCCACTGAGCGCGTACTCCCCTAATAAGGATGCACAGACCCGTACAAAAAGCCGAGGCGAGCGCCCGCAAGAACACACCAAAACCACCACACAAAACCGCGCCAACACACCAAAGAGTTTGACAGCACAGACGGAACCTCGCTACTATGGTCAAGTTCCAATTCGGGGATGTAGCTTAATGGTAAAGCCTCAGTCTTCCAAACTGATTACGCGGGTTCGATTCCCGTCATCCCCTCGAGACTTAGGGTCTCGACGCGTTCGCGTCGAGGCCCTTTCTTTTTCCCTCGAGGGGATGACGGGAATCCCTTCCGCATGCGGATTTGTTTCCTCGCGCGCTCGGAATCCGCACGCTCCAGCTCGTCATCCCCTCCACAAATCCCGCTCAAGGTTGCCGGGAATCGCTTCCGGGCAAAAATACATTCCCTCGCGCGCTCGGGATTTTCACCCTCCAGCCCGTCATCCCCTCGAGAACTATCCTGAACAAATCGTGGGAACCGCTTCCGCATGCGGATTTATTTCCTCGCACGCTCGGAATCCGCACGCTCCAGCCTAACTTATATATACTTCTCAAGCACCTGCTGCGCCGAGACAATCGTGGCGAATTCATCGCGCAACGCCGCAATATTGTAGAGGTGCACCATCTCCGGGGAAAGAAAATCACCGGCACCATCAGAAAGAGCAAAGGTTACGCAGGCATCCTCAACAAGAGTCACCTGAAAACCATAATTTGCCGCCATCCGCACAGTGGTAGACACACAATGCGGCAGCGTACAACCCATCACCGTGAGCCGATCAATCCCGCGTTCACGCAGATAGGCAAGCAGATTTGTACCAATAAATGCGCTATTCACATTTTTTGTAAATACCTTCTCCCCCACACGAGGCTCAAATCCGCTCTGGAACCTAATATTTTCCTCATCGTAAAAGAAGGAGCTCGAATCCGTTCCCCGATGCTGAATATGGATTATTTCGCGCCCTGAACAGCGGAAACCCTCCATAATCTTCTGCATCTTCTCTTCCGCACCGTCATTATTTCTAGCCGGTAGCTGCGGATGCAGAAAACCCCTCTGAACATCCACCACCAATAGAGCCTCAGCCATTGTTCTTCTCTTCCTGTAGCTACTTCTGGCAGCCGGGGCACCAGTAGAGTTTGCGGCCGGCGATTTCTTCCATTCGGATGGTGGTTCCGCAGCGGCGGCAGGGCTCGCCGTGGTGCATGTACACGTAGTTCGCGTGGTCGGGCCACGCCTCAGTCTCAGGAATACCGGGGCGGTCTTCGGGTTCGGTGGTGATGATGCGGCCCACGCGCACGCCGATGACCAGCAGGTGCTTATTGTCCTCCCAGAGTCGCTTCAGCTCATCGTCGCTGAGGCTCTTGCCGGGGCGTAGCGGATCAATTTCCTGGCGGTAGAGCGACTCGGCACGGAAGATATTACCCACACCGGAGATAGCCGCCTGATCCATGAGAATCACGCCAATCGGGCGGGAGCTCTTACGTGCCGCGCGATAGAACTGTTCGGGGTCGGCATCCGGGTTGAGCGGGTCGGGGCCGAGCTTCGAGCGGACGGTGCGCACCTCCTCCGGCGTGAGGGTGCGGCAGATAGTCGGACCCACCAGGTCAGCCCATCCGTGCTCCGAAACAATACGGCAGCGCACCGTGCTCTTCGGTTCGGGAGGGCCGGAGTAAGGTTCCCCCTCCCCCGCCGCATACTCCTTCTCACCGATCTTGCGGGGCGCACCAATGCTCGAGGCACCCGTGAACGTCTCGTCGCCGCCGAAGCTCCAGTTGCCGTAAATGCCCAAGTGCACGTTCAGAGTCAGGTCGTTTTCGAAGGTCACGAACAGGTGCTTGCCGTGCGCATACGCGCCAGTGATGGTGTGCCCATCCAGCAGGGCGGCCCCCTCAGCGTAGCGGCCCTGTGGAGAGGAAACCTGCACTCGCTCGCCGGTAAAGACGTCGCTGATTTGGCGGGCGATACGGTGAATGGAGTGGCCTTCGGGCACGGGTCCCCCTCAAAAACTCGGCGGCTAGAAATAACGCGGGTGTAAACAGTACAGATTATCTGGAGTGCAGAGACGACTGAGGCGCATAGCCTGCACTATGCGCCTCAGATTTTAGAGCTTAGGCAGCGTCAATCTGCTTGCCGGCAATGTCGCCGGTCTGCTCGTACTCAGCCAGCTGACCGATACGGCGTGCGTGACGCTCCTCGTTGGTCCAGGGGGTAGCCAGGAAGACCTTGATGATTTCCAGTGCTTCTTCCTTGCTGTGCTGGCGGCCGCCCACAGCAACGACCTGTGCGTTGTTGTGCTCGCGAGCCAGTGCCGCGGTGTCGTGGTTCCACGCCAGAGCCGCACGGATACCCTCAACCTTGTTCGCAGCCATCTGCTCGCCGTTGCCACTACCGCCCAGCACAATACCCAGGGAGTCCAGACCTGCCTCGCGGTCACGCTTCACGCCAAGGGCTGCATTAATGCAGAACGAGGGGTAGTCGTCCAGCGGATCGTAGTCGGCGGGGCCGTGGTCAATCATCTCGTAGCCCGCAGCGGTGAGGGACTCAATCAGGTAGTGGCTCAGTTCGAGGCCAGCGTGGTCGGTTGCGATGTGTACGCGCATGGTACTCTCCTGGTCATTTGGTGTGACGTGCGTTTGTGCGTTCGTGGGAGGCGCCGGTTCTCAGTTCTGAGCGCCGTTGCTAGAGTGCGCCGCGCATCCATCAGGTGGGATACGCTCCCCGTTTGGGTTTTTTCTGTCTTAACTGTATCGAATTCGCGCGGGTTCGGGTAATGGGGAGCCTTCTAGACCCCCACCTATACGGTAGACTGTGGGATATGGCACTTTTTGGTGTCCCGATTCGCCGCGCCCAAGCTTGAACGCCTCCAGCGCCACGTATGCAGCGTCGCAGGAGCCACGCGCCTCGGGAACCAGCGCACCATGACAGGGCGTGTCAGCACGGCACGCTATTCACATCTAAGGAGAGGGAGCTTTATGCCCGGCCTGAACCTAACCCGCAATGAGGCAATCGAACGCGCCTCCATTATTAAGCGCGTGCACTCGTACCGTATTGAACTCGACCTGCCGAAGGACAAAGACGTCTTCTCCTCGAAGGTCGAAATCCGCTTCGACGCTCAGGAAGGTGCCTCCACCTTCATTGACGCCATCACCTCTTCAGTCAAGTCTATTAACCTCAACGGCGAAGAGCTGAGCACCGACCTGGCTGACGGCGAGCGCATCCAGCTGCCGAACCTGGCGGCTGAGAACACCCTGATCATTGACGCAGAGATGTTCTACACCAACACCGGTGAGGGTCTGCACCGTTTCGTGGACCCCGCCGACGGCGAGGTGTACCTGTACTCCCAGTTTGAGGTGCCGGATTCCCGCCGCGTGTTCCCCGTCTTTGAGCAGCCCGATCTGAAGGCTGAGTTTGAGTTTATTGTGCGCGTGCCCTCGCACTGGGTGGTTGTGTCGAACCAGCCCGAGGTGAAGGTTGAGGACAAGGAGTGCGGTTGCGGCCGTGCAAAGACCTGGTACTTCAAGCCGACCCCGCGCATGTCTTCGTACATTACCGCGATTGTGGCTGGCCCCTACGAGAAGGTGACCAGCGAGCTGACCAACTCTGAGGGTCGCGTGATTCCGCTGGGCGTGTACGCTCGTAAGTCCCTCATGCCGTTCGTTGACGCTGAGGACATGTTCGAGCTGACCCGTCAGGGCTTCGAGTTCTACGAGGAGCAGTTCAAGACCCCGTACCCGTTCGAGAAGTACGATCAGCTGTTCGTGCCCGAGTTCAACGCCGGTGCGATGGAGAACGCTGGCTGCGTGACCTACCTGGAGACCTACGTCTTCCGTTCCAAGGTTGCGGAGGCTCTGCGTGAGCGCCGAGCTATCACCGTTCTGCACGAGCTGGCTCACATGTGGTTCGGCGACCTGGTGACTATGAAGTGGTGGAACGACCTGTGGCTGAACGAGTCTTTCGCTGAGTTCATGTCGACTCTGGCTGCTGCGGAGAACACCCGATACGCGAAGGAGGCGTGGGCTACCTTCGCCGCTTCGGAGAAGACCTGGGCGTACCGCCAGGATCAGCTGTCTTCGACCCACCCGATTGTGGCTGAGATTCGCGACCTTGCCGACGTTCAGGTGAACTTCGACGGTATTACTTACGCTAAGGGCGCTTCGGTGCTGCGTCAGATGGTGGCGTGGGTTGGCCAGGAGAACTTCATGGCTGCGCTGAAGGTGTACTTCGATAAGCACAGCTGGGGCAACACCGTTCTGGATGACCTGCTGGTTGAGCTGGAGCGCACCTCCGGCCGTGACGTGCGTGCGTGGAGCGCTAAGTGGCTTGAGACCGCCGGCGTGAACACCCTCGCCGTTGAGGTTGAGAACGACGAGGCTGGCAACATTTCTTCGCTGGGTATTCGCCAGTCCTACGCTGAGGGCTTCGAGACCCTGCGCCCGCACCGTGCCGTGATTGGTTTCTACAACCTGGTGGACGGCAAGCTGACCCGCACCGACCGCATCGAGCTGGACATTGACGGCGAGCTGACCGTGGTTGAGGAGGCTCTCGGCAAGAAGCGCCCCGACCTGCTTCTGCTGAACGATGAGGACCTGGCGTACGCAAAGATTCGCCTGGACGAGCGTTCCATTGAGACCGCTATCAAGCACCTGGGCGACATTGATTCCTCCGTGGCTCGCGGCGTGGTCTGGGGTTCGCTCTGGGATACCGTGCGTGACGCTCAGATGCCGGCACGTAAGTACGTTGACCTGGTGCTGAACAACATCGGTAAGGAGACCAACTCCACCGCCCTGCGCACCCAGATCAACAACCTGTCCGCTACCCTGCACTCCTTCGTGGCTCCTGAAGCTCGCGAGGAGACCCGCCACCGTGCCGCTGACCGTCTCTGGGAGCTGGCATGCGTTGCAGAGCCTGACTCGGATGCTCAGCTGCAGCTGCTGCAGGCGTTCATCAACCAGACCCGCACCGAGGAGCAGTACGACAACGTGCAGCGCCTCTTCGAGGGCGAGCTGACCCTTGAGGGCCTGGACATTGACGCCGACCTGCGCTGGAACCTGGTGTGCCGCCTGGCTACCGGTGGCCGCTTCTCCGCCGAGCAGATTGCTGCGGAGCTGGAGAACGACAACACCGCAAACGGCCAGCAGTACGCCGCTCAGGCATACGCGTCGATTCCGACCGCGGAGGCTAAGGCTGAGTACTGGAACAAGATCATGGTGACCGGCGAGCTGTCGAACATGATTCAGCGTTACGCTATTTCCGGTTTCAAGTCCGGCAAGCCCGAACTGATTGCCCAGTACGATGAGCCGTACTTCGAGCAGATTGAGGGTATTTGGCGTTCGCGTTCGCACGAGATTTCCATGCAGATTATTGGTGGCATGTACCCGAGCGAGCCGACCGCTGAGCTGCTGGAGCGTACCGAGGCGTACCTGGCTTCTCTGCCTGAGGATGCTGCGGCTCTGTACCGTCAGATTGCGGAGGCACGCGACGGCGTGGCTCGTGCGCTGAAGGTTCAGGCGGCTGACATCTAACAATGCTTGTGAGCTGAGGCAGGTTCGCCACCTGCTCTCATAAGTTTTTATTCGTCCCCTTCTACCCCGAGATTCGGGGTGGGAGGGGACGTTTCTATATGGGGTTTATGCCGGTTCTATTTTGAGTTGCGCCCCAAGTCGCACACCGGTTTGCATACCGAGTCTAAAATATTGTCACTGCGGTGCATATTTTTTGTTATTTTCATTTGAATATCCCTCAAAAGCTCTCTACTTGGGGTTGCGCCTATCGTATACTGTTGTGCATGCCTTCTATCAAGTCTCCTATCGCGAAAGTTTCTCTGACCGGCACAATCCTTGCTGTGGTTGCCGCCGGTTCCTTTGGCGTGTACTCCGCAGGAGGCTTCATCGCGCCCGGTGGCACCGCCGCTACCGCTGCTGCGGGCGCCGAGCCTACCCAGTCGGCGCAGGAAAGCCCCAGCGAGTCCCCCTCCCCCGAGCCGACTCCGGAACCGACCACCCCGGCGCAGAAGATGGAACGCACCGCGCAGAACGCCTTCGGCAAGGAGGGCGCGCAGGCAACCGGTGAGATTCAGGCGCCGTTCCCCACCTCCGCTGATGCCGCCGACATGCTGGTTCAGCAGTTCAAGGGTGGCGTGGTCATGTACACCCCCAAGTACGGTCCGGTTGCGGTGGAATCCGGCGTCTACGAGCACTGGTGGAAGCAGCGCGGGTACAGCGACTTTGCCGGTTGGGAGGGTCTGCCGGTGAGCTGGCGATCCAAGAAGGGCGTTCTGTACACCAAGTTTGAGAAGGCTGAACTCTACTGGGATAAGGCGAACGGTCTGCCGCGTAACACCAATGTTCTTGGCGCTAAGGATGCCCTGGTGATTGGTGACTCGCAGGTGACCGCAACCTCCTGGGTTGGTTTGGGTCTGAAGCAGGCAGGTTTCGTCCCGTATCTGTTCCGTTGCGGCGGCATCGGTTTTGTGACTGCCCGCGAGGGTGTGTGCCCTTCCTACTATCAGGGTGTGATGGGTGGCCGTTGGGCGCTGCCAAGCGGTAACCCCGGCGTGATTTACCTGGATGCCTCCGGCAATGACATTTACATTCACGAGGATGAGACGAAGGCTCGCGAGCACGTGAACGCTCACCAGACTCAGGTCATTGAGCAGCTGCGACGTATGTACCCGTCGTCGAAGATTGTGTTCGGTGGTGTGGTGTCTATGGATGAGGCGTCTGCACCGGATAAGCAGGTGGCGCATAAGCGTCACGTGGCAAACGAGGTGGCAAGGCAGGGTGCCCGCGAGACCGGCGTGCTGTTCATGGACACCTCGGGCTGGCAGAGCCTCTACCTGGCTGAGGGTGACATGGCTGATGGCGTGCATCTGAAGGAGAAGGCGCACCATAAGCTGGCGGGCCCCTTTGCGACTCGTCTGCGTGAACTGCTCGGCACCGCGTAAACTAACTGTGTAATCAGCCGAGTACATCAGCTTCGATCAACGCATATAGCATTAGAATGAGGCGCCGGGAGGATTGAATCCTTCCGGCGCCTCATTCGTTTGAGTGGGTTACCCACCGCAGCTCTCAAGTTGGTGTGCGGGTTTTATGCCGCGACGTTTGCCTGGCGTTCCTTCGCCTCGGCCTTCTGGTGTGCGAGCACGCCCTCCGCAAGGCGACGCTTCTGACGCTCACGAGCGGCTTCCTTCTCACGCTGCTCGGCAGCCCAGGCGACCGGGTCAATGTCAATCGACTCGTAGTGCCATTCGCCAATGTAGTCGCGAATCGGGGCGACCCAGGTGACGGGAATGCCGCGGCGCAGGTACACCTCGTGGTCGGTGTCTTCAAAAGCGTGGATAATGCGGTTGCCGTCAGCAATCAGGGACTCAATGACGGAGTCCTTCCATGCGGGGCTGTTGGAGCCGTCGTTGCCGGGCTTAGCGAACACGTGCTTGGGTTCCAGACCTGCGCGGGCGATGAACTGGTTCAATTCCTTCATGTAGGTGCCATCGCGGCCGGTAATTACTACGACCTCTGCGCCGGTGTCTGCCGCGATTTCGCGAACACGGTCGGCAATTTCAACATTGACCGTGGCGTTGCGGATGGCCTTGAAGAATCGGCGGTTGCTTGCGAAGAAACCGGTCAGGTACTTGTCCATCTGATCTCGGTTGCTGGCAAGGGTACCGTCAATGTCGACTGCAATCAGATCCATATAGGTCTCACTTTCGATCCGTACGGGAAGAATGCGCCTGGTGAGGGCGCGGCGGAAGAGTTCCCGTGCGGTGTGGCTGGTAATCGGTGTGTCAAAGACGCCCCGGTGAAAGGGCGTAGTCTCTCTAGAATACCCTATTTTCGTAAAGTAATGCCCTATCGAATGTCATTATTACAACTACCCCGTTGATGTCATACGGCATAGAAAAACCGCTGGTGGCGCAGGCAAAGAGCCCACACCACCAGCGTAAAAAGTCTAGAAATATCTCGAGGAAAGTTAGAGTAGCGAACCGGAACCGCGGCGCACCAGCACCATACCGGCGGGCGCCACAATGCGCAGCCACTCCTCCGAACCAACATGCGCAGCGAACAGCGGCAGATCGCCCGTGAAGCCTTCCGGGATGAAACCAAACACGCGCAGGGCGAATGCCGCGCCGGTCGGCACAAGCACGGTATCGAACTCAGGTAGGTACTCCAGCACCATATCGGAGGACCAAATACGCGAGCGCACCGTGGAAAGCACCGCGGCACCGGGGTTCTCGGGCAGGGCGCGTTCTACCGCCTCCAGGCCCTCTGCGGTGGCGCGGTGGAATTCTTCAACCGGGACGGTACCAACCTCGTACCAGCCGCTGAGCGGGGCAGACTTACCAGCCCAGCTAGCGTTGACGGTCACCGGCGGCATGAACAGCACCAGCTGCGGGTTCTCTTCGTTACCCTGTTCTTCTGCCTGCTTCTGCAGACGCGCCAGACGGTCCAGCAGCGCCTGCGCCTGAACGGTCATGTCCAGGGTGGAGTCAGCCAGCAGGTGCAGGGCGCGCAGACCCATAATGACCGGGGTGTTCGAGGAGGCGTCCTCCGGCTCCAGGGAACAGGCGAATACCGCCACCACGCGGCCACGCGCAGTCAGGCGGATAGCGGCGTCCGGGTTCACCGCCAGAGCGCGAGAAATGTAGGTGGCAAGATCCTTGACCACTGCGGCACCCTGCGCGCCGCCGGGCAGAATCAGGTAGGGCTCCTCCACGCCTTCGTGGGGGTTGTACTTGAGCTCAATGGGTGCTGCCGCGTTCGATGCGCTGTTCTGGTCGGGAGCGTTCTCCTGCACGGGGGTATTGTCAGGGATAGTTTCAGACGGCGTAGTCATTTCTGCTCCTTTTCGGCGTTGGCCTGCTCGGTGGCAAGTTGGTGGGTGATATTGTGCGATGGTGTGTGACGTTCCGGATCGATCATCCGGGTCAATGTTCCTAGTCAATACTCCAAATCAACCTGTCGTGGTTGTCTCAGAGTATGCTCTCCCACTCTACGCCAGAAACCGCCCCATTGAAAACGTGCGAGAATAAAACCATGACCAAGCCCACTGTGACTCAAAACCTCATGCGGATGCTGGACCTCTCCCCCGTGGAGGCGGCACCCGCCTCCTTCGGTAGCGATGAAGTGTCCACCGGTGTGACGCTCACCCGCGAGCAGCCGCGTACCTTCGGTGGTCAGGTTCTTGCCCAGTCGATCATTGCCGCCGAGCGCACGGTGGAGGGCAAGGACATCCACTCGATTCACGCCTATTTTCTGCGCCCCGGCGATATTGAGCGTGAGCTGTTCTTCGCTACTCAGCGCCTGAACGATAGCCGTTCCTTCTCGACCCGCCGCGTGCAGGTGTTCCAGGATGAGGCGCCCATGTTCTCGGCGATTATGTCTTTCCAGGCGGAGAGCCGCGGTCCGGAGCACACCGCGGTGACCATGCCGGAGGTTCCGGACCCCGAGTCCCTGCCGAAGGTGAGCGATTATCTGGGTGAGTTGCCGCATCCGGTGGCTCAGGCGGTCGCGTGGGAGCGCCCGATTGATATGCGCCACGTGGATGCGCCCCTGTACACTCAGCCGGATTCGTCCTCGACGGAGCCGCGTGCCTGCGTGTGGTTCAAGACCTTTGACCGTCTGGTACACGCTGATGGTTCTGAGGCGTCGGAGGCGGAGCACCGCGCCGCTATTGCTTACGCTTCGGATTACCTGCCCCTGGAGCCCGCGCTGCGCCGTCACGGCAAGTTCTGGCTTGAGCCGGGGCTGAAGAGTGCCTCACTGGATCACGCGATGTGGTTCCACCGTTCGGCGCGCGCCGATGAGTGGCTGCTGTACGTGCTGGATTCTCCGAGCGCACAGGGCGGCCGTATGCTCTCGCAGGGTTCGATTTTCAATCGTTCCGGTGAGCTGGTGGCGACCGTGGCACAGGAAATGATGTTCCGCCTGCCCGAGTACCGCTAAAGCAGAGTGCCGCTACTAAAGTTCGGGCACCGCTAGGGTTCCGGCGCAAAGCGTTACAGCATACAGAAAGACCGTGTGAGGTGGTTGTCTCACACGGTCTTTCTTACGTTCTAGTGTACGTTCTAGACGGGGCGAAGAAGCTCTTATTTAGCTTCGCCGTCAATCACACCGTCCGGGGAAATGTGCACGGTGCTCTTGGTGCGGCGGGAAACAAAGAAGTCACCCACGAATACCAGACCGGTCACCAGAAGACCCAGTGCTGCCATCCATACTGCCGCCACGCCGTAGATTATCGGGAACAGCACCACGAGCAAGCCCAGAATAAGGGTACCAATAGCAGAGAGCTGCAGGTGGCGTCCGGCGGCGTAGCTCAGGTATTTCATGGCCTGGGCAGTCATCAGACGAATCAGCGCCCACATAATCATCCACGTACCCACAATGGTCGGGATGAAGGTTGCCTGTGCACCCACCGAGGCAGTCAGCAGAATCAGGCCAGCCACCACGGTCAAGATGCCGTCAACCAGGTCCCAGCCGGTACGTGCCTGCTTTGGCGTGCCGAAGTAACGCACCAGTTCAAACACGCCACCAAGCCACACCGAAATGGAGAACACATAACCCAGAACTACCAGCGGAATAGCGGGATTGGCGAACATGTAGATTGCCGCTGCAATCAGCAACAGACCGGTAACCAAGGACATCCAGTTATATTTTGAAAGCATAATGCTCTTCTCTTCGTAATCACATGTGTCAGTTGCACTTACGTGCATACCCATTATAAACCGTGAATATGAAATCCGCCACGATATATCGGTCGCCACTGAGCGAACTATTTCTACCGACGAATAACCCACCACGTAGCGGAACAACACGTGAGATAGCAGGACTATACCCCTTCCCCAGCAGACACAGCGAAGCCCCGCCTCCTGCGTCATAACAGCATCAGGAGGCGGGGCTTACCACCAAACCCTATCGGGTCAGCTTGCGGTGCACCACGCGGTGCGGCTTAGCAGCCTCAGGGCCGAGGCGCTCAATCTTGTTCTTCTCGTAGGACTCGAAGTTACCCTCGAACCAGTACCACTGATCCGGGTTCTCGTCGGTGCCCTCCCACGCCAGGATGTGGGTTGCCACGCGGTCCAGGAACCAACGGTCGTGAGAGACGACCACTGCACAGCCGGGGAATTCCAGCAGCGCATTTTCCAGGGATGCGAGGGTCTCAACGTCCAGGTCGTTAGTGGGCTCATCGAGCAGCAGCAGGTTACCGCCCTGCTTGAGGGTCAGCGCCAGGTTCAGACGGTTACGCTCACCACCGGAGAGCACACCCGCCTTCTTCTGCTGGTCCGGACCCTTGAAACCGAACGCGGAAACGTACGCACGCGAAGGCATCTCAACGTTGCCGACCTGGATGTAGTCCAGACCGTCAGAGACGACCTCCCAGAGGCTCTTCTCCGGGTCGATGTTCGCGCGGTTCTGGTCAACGTACGAGATCTTCACGGTCTCGCCGACCTTCAGCTCGCCGCCGTCGAGGGGCTCCAGGCCAACAATGGTCTTGAACAGGGTGGACTTACCCACACCGTTAGGACCAATCACACCCACAATGCCGTTACGGGGCAGGGAGAAGGACAGGCCGTTAATCAGGGAACGGCCGTCGAAGCCCTTCTGCAGGTTCTCAGCCTCAATAACGACGTTACCCAGGCGGGGTCCCGGAGGAATCTGAATCTCTTCGAAGTCAAGCTTGCGGGTCTTCTCAGCCTCCGCAGCCATCTCCTCGTAGCGTGCCAGACGAGCCTTCGACTTAGCCTGGCGGCCCTTAGCGTTGGAGCGGACCCAGTCCAGTTCCTCGCTCAGGCGCTTAGCGAGCTTAGCGTCCTTCTTGCCCTGAACTTCGAGGCGGGAACGCTTCTTCTCCAGGTAGGTGGAGTAGTTACCCTCGTAGGGGTAGAGGTTACCGCGGTCAACCTCGGCGATCCACTCGGCAACGTGGTCGAGGAAGTAACGGTCGTGGGTAATCGCGATGACGGCACCCTCGTAGGACTGCAGGTGCTGCTCCAGCCAGAGCACGGACTCTGCGTCCAGGTGGTTGGTGGGCTCGTCGAGCAGCAGCAGGTCAGGCTTCTGCAGCAGTAGCTTGCACAGTGCCACGCGGCGGCGCTCACCACCGGAGAGGTGGGTGACGGGCATGTCAGCGGGCGGGCAGCGCAGCGCCTCCATTGCCTGCTCCAGCTGGGAGTCGAGGTCCCAGGCGTTAGCAGCGTCGATAGCTTCCTGCAGCTGACCCATTTCTTCCATGAGGGCGTCGAAGTCAGCGTCGGGCTCAGCCATGAGGGCGGAGATTTCGTTGAAGCGGTCCAGCTTGGACTTGATTTCGCCCACGCCCTCTTCAACGTTGCCCAGAACGGTCTTCTCTTCGTTCAGCGGCGGCTCCTGCATGAGGATACCCACGGTGTAACCGGGGGTCAGGCGTGCCTCACCGTTGGAGGGCTGGTCGAGGCCAGCCATAATCTTCAGGATGGTCGACTTACCCGCACCGTTCGGACCAACCATACCGATCTTGGCGCCGGGGAAGAACGACATCGTCACGTCGTTAAGGATGACCTTGTCGCCCACAGTCTTGCGGGCCTTGATCATCTGATAAATAAATTCAGCCATAGTTACCTATTTTAGCGTGGATTTGCCGGGCAGTACGAGAGTTTTTGGTTGCGTGCTAGGCGGGGTACCGTGCGGGGCACTAGACTCGAAGCTATGAGCACAAACCCCTCCCCCAAACTTCTGCGACCCGAGGACCTGGAGCAGACCCTGCACCGCCTCGCGCTCGCCATGCCGCTAGCAACCTCCGACCAGCCGTTCGGTCCGGAAACCACGGTGTACCGCATCGGCGGCAAGATGTTCGCCATGTACACGGAGGGCATCGGCTACCCCATCGTGAACCTCAAAACCGATCCGGAAGAGTCGGAGGTGCTGCGGCGCATCTACCCGAGCGTCATTCCGGCGTGGCATATGAATAAGCGGCACTGGATTTCTGTGGGCGCCGGCGAGGGCGTGACCGAGCAGGTGCTGGAGGGTCTTGTGGAGGATGCATACTTACGGGTCATGTACTCGCTGCCCAAGGCAAAGCGGCCCATCGAGTTCCGCGAGCGCCCGGTGCCCGAAAAGCACTAGGCTAAAACAACCAGGCGGGAATAGTCCGCCAGAATTTTCGCATTAAATAGCGGAGCGGGTGAGCTTCGGTCCGGACCACCGAATTGCCCACCCGCTAAGCAAAGCACTTTCCTGTCCGCGATAAGGAGGGTCATCAACCACGATGAACGCTCGAACCACCAAGCTCCCATCCCGTCTATTGCGGGGTTCAGTACCATGCACCACTTGTGTGAATACGTGATAGTTGAGTCGGCTCCCCTGCCAGACCTTCCTATGCAGAGGAGGCTCTCACACGGGTGCACTGAATATTTCCCTTGAGTGACTCGGCTGTCTCATGCGATGTAGCCGAGAGGGGATCGCTGTCCTCGCCCGAACTACCGGCACGGACGAAGTGTGCTCTCGGGAACAATAATAACCTTTTTGCATTAAAGTGTCACTTTCGGATTGAAGGATTTCAGGGGCATTTATTGACCATAATTCAGGTGTTTTATAGCGCCGAACCCACATATCCAATCACCACGAAATACCTGCAGATTTTATGCCCCGAAAAATCAAGGAGGGACCGCATCAAACCTTCCTTATATCGCCTCCACATGGGCTAATGCCCACTTAAAGCAATATTCAGAAAAGTTCGTGCGGCCCCTCAATATATGAGATAAATTCTTCATCTCACATGGGCTTCAGCCATAAATCCGGTCAGACGCAGACAAACACAGATGTTAGTCGTCGAACTCCACCTTCTCGAAGCTCATGGTGCCATCAGCGTGAGAGACAACAGTGTTCGGGTCACGCTCACGACGAGCCGCCGCGTACGCATCGTGGCTTGCCTCATCAGCCCAGCGGGTCACCACAAAGTAGTCGCCATCCTCATCCAGGGGGCGCCACAGCTCAAAACCCTCAAAGCCGGGGAAAGAGTCAGCAATGTGGCGGGCAGCAGCGAAGCGCTTCTCCAGCTCAGCCTGGTTGTCGCCAACGACAGCAAGACGGTGAACCTTAACAACGGACATGTGTCCTCCTTCTGTTGAGTACGTGCTTTCAACGATGAAAGCGTATTACCACCTCGCACCACCTATAGGTAGGCTATGTTCTTAGCGAGGTTACCCTCAGAATAACGGTTTGCAGGCACAAAAAATAGGGGTCAGCGCCAACTAACAGTTATATGACGCTAACCCCCATTCAGAGGATTACGAGGCGCTCGCGAGCGCCTATTCGAGGCCTAGGAATTTGCCTCGGGCTGGGCGGTATCTGTCTGAGTAGATTCGCCCTGAGGTGCGGTATCTGCCTGAGCGGCGTTATCAGCCTGCGGTGCGGGGCTCTTCTTCGCCTTCTTCTGAGCCGCCTTTGCCGGGTTCGCAAAATGCACCCCGCGCTCAGCCAAGAAACGGCGGTCCTTCTTATCCCACTGCTCCACCGGGTACGCCTCCAGCAGGTCCGGGCGGCGCTCCAGGGTGCGCTCAATCTGACGGTCACGACGCCAACGCGCAATCGCACCGTGATTACCCGACAGCAGCACCTCCGGCACCTCACGGTCACGCCACACGGCGGGCTTCGTGTACACCGGGTACTCCAGCAGGCCACCCGTATGCGACTCCTCCTCCAGGGAGGCGGGGTTACCCATCGCACCGGGAATCAGGCGGGTAATCGCCTCAATCATTGCCATGACCGCAACCTCACCGCCGTAGAGCACGTAGTCGCCCAGGGATACGGGCATCACGCGGAAGCTCTCCTGCGCCCAGTCCAGCACGCGCTCGTCGATGCCTTCGTAGCGTGCCGGGGCGAAGACAATATGCTTCTCCTCCGCCAGTTCGTACGCCATCGCCTGATCGAAAACGGCACCCGCCGGGGACGGGACAATCAGCAGCGGGCGGGTATCAGCGGCAGGTTCGGCGGGCTCAGTGCCCTCAGCAGAGTCTTCGGAGGCGGCATTCAGCGGGGAGGCGGCAAGCACCTCGTCCAGCGCCAGACCCCACGGCTCCGCCTTCATCACCATGCCAGCGCCACCACCGTACGGGGTGTCATCCACCGTGCGGTGACGGTCAAACGTGTACTCGCGCAGGTCGTGCAGGTGCAGGTCCACCAGGCCTTTCTCACGCGCCTTACCCAGCAGGGACAGCTTCAGCGGTTCCAGGTACTCGGGAAAAATCGTGACCACGTCGTAGCGCACGGACTACTCCCCCGCCTGCTCAGTAGCCTGCGCGGAATCCTGCTCAGCATCCTCAACCAGGTCAATCAGACCCGCCGGAGGAGTCAACAGCACAAAGCCCGGCTCGTCCTCGGTCGAGGGAACCACCTCGGGCACAATCTCCTCAACAAAAGGAATCATGATCTCTTCACCCGCACCGGAGGCAAGACGCGGCGAACGAGCCAGCTTAATCAGCAGCAAATCCTGAACCGGCATGGTCTGCAGGCCGGTCACCTTACCCAGCGGCTTACCCACAGCCGGGTTGTCCACGGGGCTCTCACCCTCGGGCACGTCAGCGAGCAGGTACACGGGCAGGTTCACCAGCTCCTGCTCGTAGAAGCCCTCTTCGTCACCCTCATCCTCGGGAACCTCGTAGACCAGGCGGCTGCCGCGCAGCTCCTCAGCCTGATTACGGGTGGTCACCTCATCAAAACGGACCACCAGAATCTTCTTGTTCCAGCGGGCACCGGCGACCGTCAGCTCACCGGTAGGCGCCACCGAAGCGGCAGCAGAGCCAGGCTTGAAATTCTCGATACCGAGCACCTCACCACGGGCAAAACGCTCCTGCGGGGTATCAGTAAAGAGCTGAACCGTCACCTCACCACGAATACCGTGCGGCTTACCGATACGAGCCACCACAACCTGCATAATTTTCCTCCGCTGGATACAAGCTAAAAACCTACGCCGCGCACGTGCACGGCTCCCACTATTCTACCGGGCACTTAGGACGGGCGCATTCTGCCGCCCTTCACCCCTGCCCGCGGTGACCTGGACGAGCACCCATCCACAGGCCCCAGGGTACGCGAACGCCCCCGCCTCCGGAAAACCGGAAACGGGGGCGCTTCAAACGTTACGAGCTAGCGTCGCTTCTTGTCGGTGTCGATAATGTCGATACGCATCGGCTCGCCATCAGAAATAGCGTCCATCACCAGACGGATGCTCTTGGCGGTACGACCGGACCTACCGATAACTCGGCCCAGGTCATCCGGATGCACGCGGACCTCAAGGGTCTCGCGGTGACGCTGAGTGCGCAGGCGCACCTTCACGTCCTCCGGACGATCGACAATCCCTCGAACCAGGTGTTCGAGTGCGTCAGCCAACATGATTACTCAGCTGCTTCCTCAGCCTCAGCCTCGGGTGCTGCTTCCTCAGCAGCCTCTTCAGCCTTCTCAGCCTTGGGGGTGATAGCCTCGGGCAGGATCACGGAACCCTTCTCGGGAACAACGAACTCAGCCTTAGCCTCGACGGGCAGAACCTTGGACTCTGCCTTCTCGCCCTTGAATGCAGCCCAGTCGCCCGAGAGCTTCAGCAGAGCCAGAACCTGCTCGGTCGGCTGTGCGCCGACGGAGAGCCAGTACTGAGCACGCTCAGAGTTGATCTCGATACGCGAGGGGTGCTCGGTCGGGTGGTAAATACCAATCTCCTCGATGGTCTTACCGTCGCGCTTGACGCGCGAATCAGCGACCACAACGCGGTAACGAGGATCGCGGATCTTACCCATACGCTTGAGACGAATCTTAACAGCCACTTTAGTGGTTACTCCTGTTTCATAATTTGGTGCGAGGCACACGGTTCAGCACCCGTGGGGCGGGCCATTCACGGCGCCTCTATGGACACAACGGCGCGCGAAGAGAGGGGTCGCGCGTCGCCGGGTACTCAGCTAGGGTACCAGAGCCCAAGATTTTAAGCTAGCGACACGGAAAAATAATTGCCGCAGGCACCGAACATCACTTTTAAATAGCGTTCTGAGCCCGGTTTAGACTCAAGTAACTGCTCCCGGCGAGCCCCTCATCAACGAGCTCTAGTCGAGGTTGCCAGAAATCGAGGCTACTAGGAGTCGAGGTTGCTCATTTCCAGAGTCTCCCCCGTCTCAATTGCCCGGTAGCACTCGCGCAGGCGCTCCACCATCGACGGGCGCACGTAGCCCTCCAGGTTCTCCGGAGCCACCCACTCGTAGGTCACCAGCTCGGCATCCTGCAGGGTAATCTTCGTATCCGCCGCAATCACGCCGCCGTCATACATGTAGTAGGTGGAGTCACCCCACACGCCCAGCGACAGGCCGTGGAAAATCAGTAGCACACGACCCAGCTTCAGGTCCAGGCCCAGCTCCTCCGCAATCTCACGCTCGCAACCGGGCTTGGGCGCCTCGCCCGCCTCCACGGTGCCGCCGGGAAGAATCCAGCCGTCCTTATAGTTCGGCTTCACCAGCAGCATCTCGCCGCGCTCATTACGAATCAGCGCGCCCGCCGCCAAACGGCGCGTGGGGAGGGTCGCGATGAAAGCCTTCAGCTCTTCATCGCTCAGATAGGAATCCTTCATGGCTTCTTTCCTTTAGCGGTCGGTTTTCTTCGCAGCACGCTGCCTGATGCTACGCACTATACCCAGGGCACGCTCACGCAGTCCAGAGGGCGCCTGGTCCGTGGACGGGGCGGCATCCTCCACCGTGCGGTAGTTGCCCTCACGTAGGTCATCAATGAGAGTGCGCTTGGTCTGGGGCTGCTCACCGGCGGTATCCCCCGGATGCACTAGCTCAGCATCCGCCACCGGGCGGGCATGCTTCTTCAACTGGGTCTGCTCAAAAGAACGCAGAACCGTCGGAATCAGAGCCGACTCGACCGTAGCATTCAGGGCAAAGAGCGCGGCAGCCACCGAGAACTTACGGCTCGCCTTACCCTGAGCACGACGACGGCGCGCCACATTCGCCAGGGTCAGGGCAATAGCGCTCTGAGCCGTCACATCCGCGCCCAGGACAAGACCCACGCGGCGGGTCTTCGCACGAATCTGCTCCGGGGTCAGGCGCTTGCGGCGCGAACGCGGAGCGGGGCCCTGAGTGGATGAACTCTGCGCGGATGAACTCTGCGATGCGGGGCTCTGAGATACCGGTGCCTGAGGCTCGGCATCCTGCGATGCATTCGGCGCAGGGTCGTCGCCTGCCGCGGCATCAGATTGTGCGTCCTCAGCCGAGGTCGCCTCAGCCTGCGATGCGGCAGACTGGCTGGAGTACGGTGCGAGGGCCGCCCTCAAATGGGCAAGAACAGCTTCTTCTTCCTCCGGGGTGAAATTCCTGCCACCCGTAAGCTGCGCATCGTCCTTATCGAAATCGCGGTCCTGCTCGTAGTGGCCCTCGAAGTCGTCAAACGCCTCAGAGTCCAGGAAGTCTTCATCCTCAGCGTCTTCCGGGAAAGACATGTGAGTGTACTCGAAGGGAATATGACCTTCGCTGATGGCATCCATCCACTCGGCGAGAGTCACGCGGCGACCGGTCGCAACCAGGCGGTAGCTACGCTCCATGGGCGAAGTGTAGCCGCCCGGGTAGGGCTCAATTTCCTCGTCGTCCTCGAAGGAATCGGCCTCTGCATCACCGGGCTCAACCGCATCATGGTCAAGGGCGAGCGCATCAGCAACGGAGTTGTCCAACGGGAAGGTAACATCCACAGCTTCAGAAGTCTGCGCCTCATCAGTAGCTTCAGCCGCATCAGCTGATTCAGCAGAACCGGCGGGCTGTGCGAGCTCCTCGTCCTCGTTGCCGAAGACGCGAGCCGTGCTAATCGACGCCACATCAAAACCGGTGGTCGGAACCAGCGCCAGCTCGGTAGGAACGTCCAGTAGCTGCAGTACCGACTCCAACGCCAGGGTGTTGCTCGTATCGCGCAGGTACGCGTTCAGGCGGCGGCCGGTAATGGAATCAGCTTCCACACCAAACATCGCCATGACATTAGCGATGCCCTGCTCGATTTCATCCTCATCGGAACCGAAAATCTTCGAGCCCGAAAGCTCCGGAGCGCTACCGGGAAGCTCCGAGAGCAGATCCTCCAGCACACCACCAAAACGTGCGACTTCCTCACGGCTGAGGGCACGGTTCAGACGCTTAGGCACGCGCTGCCAGGTGAACTCCTCCACGATATTCTCGTAGGGTTCACCGAACGCCTCCAGGTACCACTCCTCATCCGAGTAGGGTTCGCGGGCGGGCTCCTCATAGACCACCAGGTGCTGCTGGTTCGCGTTGCCCTCAGCAATCAGGGCGTTGCAGTTCAGCAGACCCAGCAGCGCCATCAGATCCACCGGGTCGGCAGAAATGAGGGTCCATTCCCCTGCCGGCGCGGCAACAACCTGTCGAGTACCGGCAGGAAGGTACGCCAAAAGAAGCCCCGTAATCATGTCAATGGGCAGGTCAACGAGCATGGCAGCGTCACCGTCCACCAGGAACTCCAGCTCGCCCTGTCCACCGGGCAGCTCCTCCCACACGGTCGCTTCACCCTCCAGGGCGGCACCGGTGACCGGCAGCTGATCCACCAGCTGAGCCACATAATCCTCAACGGGGGTACCCACGTGCAGGTGGCCGTCAGCGACCTCCAGCACGTTCATGTACCCCTCATCGTCCACGGCGCACAGCACGTAGAGCTGCACCTGATGCTCGCCCATCTCGTAGGCAATCAGCTCCGGGGAGGCGGCGGTCGCCTCAATGAGGGCGGCAATCAGCTCCTCATCGGTGGTGGAGCGAGCCATGATGCGGCGGCGCTGAATCTTCTCCTCCAGCTCCATGGTCTGCTCGATGCGTTCCTCGCGCTGCTTCTCGGCGGTGCGCTCCTCATCCTGGGCGCGCAGGTACTCGGGGCTATCCGATTCGCCACTACCGGCGGGTGCGGGGGCATCCTCCCACATGCCGGTGAGCTTATCGACGGTCCACTCTTCGCTCTCCAGGGCGGCGGCGAGGCGGTCAACCTTCGTGCGGTCGTTCCAGGCGCGCTGTTTGTCGGGGTCTTCTGCCTTCACCTCATCGTGCATGCTGCGGGCTTCACGGATGAGGTTCAGAATGGTTGCGGCAACGTCATCAACGGCGGGGTCGTCGCTCTCGCTCGAGTACACCAAATCACCCGCCAGCTCGGCAGAGTGCTCACCGTATTCGAGGGCGATGCGCGCCCAGACAGGGGTGTACCCGGGGAGGATGCTCGAGTCATCATCGAGGTCACCCGCGAAGTCACCCTCAAGGTCGCCCGCGAAGTTATCTGCAAGTTCATCTGCAGACTCGACGGCAGATTCAGCGGCAGGTTCCTCTACAGAATCATCAGCGAAGGCGCGCTGAGACCACGGCGTGACCTGCTCATTCAGCTGATCATCCGCGTTCTCTCGATCCCAATTCTGCTCGTTCTGAGCCATTGATACCTTCCCTTCACACACCCAAACCGGGCACCATACCGGTACGGGTGCGCCCCGTAACCACGTGCGCACCCGTACCACCCCTCGCGGGGCTCATATTTGCTCTTACTGCAGGAACTTCTCGAAGCCCTTCGGCAGGTTCATGCTGGACAGATCCATCTCCTGGTTCTGAGCCTGCTGACCGAACGCAGCACCGGCGCGCGCCTGCTGTGCCTTGGCTGCTGCCGCCTCCTGAGCCGCACGCTTCTGCGGGTTGCCGGAGCGAGCCTTCTTCTTCTTGTTGTTCTTCGCGTTCTTACGAGCGCCACCCGCCGCCGCAGCCATACCGGGCATCTGCATACCGCCGGGCATGCCGGGCATCTTGCCCGAAGCGAGCTTCTTCATCATCTTCTGAGCCTGGGCGAAACGCTCCATCAGCTGGTTCACCTCAGACACGGTCACACCAGCACCCTTAGCGATACGGGCACGGCGAGAACCGTTAATGATGCGCGGAGCCACACGCTCATGCGGGGTCATGGAGCGAACAATCGCCTCCACGCGGTCAATCTCGCGCTCGTCAAAAGCCTCAAGCTGCTGACGCATCTGAGCCGCACCGGGCATCATCATGAGCAGCTTCTTCATGGAGCCAAGCTTACGAATCTGCTGCATCTGAGCCAGGAAGTCCTCAAAAGTGAAGTCTTCCTGATCGATGAACTTCTTCGCCATGCGGTCGGCTTCAGCCTTATCCCACTGAGCTTCAGCCTGCTCAATCAGGGTCAGGATGTCACCCATGTCCAGGATGCGGCTTGCCATACGGTCCGGGTGGAACTGCTCAAAGTCAGTGACGTTCTCACCGGTGGAGGCGAACATAATCGGCTTGCCGGTCACCGAAGCCACCGACAGAGCCGCACCACCGCGGGCGTCACCATCAAGCTTAGACAGGACCACACCGGTGAAGTCCACGCCCTCGTTGAAGGCGTTAGCGGTGTTCACGGCGTCCTGACCGATCATCGCATCGATGACGAACAGAACTTCGTGCGGCTCAATCGCGTCGCGAATATCGCGTGCCTGCTGCATGAGCTCAGCGTCAACACCCAGACGACCCGCAGTATCGACGATGACCACGTCGTGCAGCTTAGCGCGTGCCTCAGCCACACCGTCACGAGCCACCTGCACGGGGTCGCCGGTGGGTACGTCAAACTCGCTGGTCACACCGGGGTGCGGCGCGTACACGGGCACGCCCGCACGCTCGCCAACGACCTTCAGCTGGGTCACCGCATTGGGGCGCTGCAGGTCGGATGCAATCAGCATCGGGGTGTGGCCCTGGCCCTTCAGCCAGTGAGCCAGCTTGCCCGCCAGGGTGGTCTTACCGGCACCCTGCAGACCCGCCAGCATGATGATGGTCGGGCCGCTCTTCGCCATGTTGATACGGCGAGTCGAACCACCGAGGATGCTCACCAGCTCCTCGTTCACGATCTTCACGATCTGCTGGGAGGGGTTCAGCGCCTCGGAAACCTCCGCACCAAGAGCACGTTCCTTCACGTGGGCGGTAAATTCGCGGACCACGGGGACGGCGACGTCAGCGTCGAGCAGGGCGCGGCGGATTTCGCGGACGGTTGCATCAATGTCTGCCTCGGAGAGGCGGCCCTTGCCGCGCAGGTTCTTAAAAGTTGCCGTCAAGCGGTCGGAGAGAGAATTGAACACGAGCCGTGATCACTTTCTTAACGTTGAGGTGGCCCCCAGCCGCGAAGGCGAACGGGGATGGTTAGTCAGTCTTTAAGGATACAGGATGCGCGCTTTCTCCCCCGCCTCCACCTGTGGATAAGTGGCGCCGGTTCACCCTGAGCTCAGGATTTACGCCGCAGGGCGTCTCCCGTCGAGGCGCGCCGAGAGCCCGACGGAAGCTTTCAGCACACGCTCCCCGCCCCACAACAGCGCCCCCAACACGTCAGATAGATTAGATTTTCTAGACAGCCTGGGTTAGAATTCTAAAGGTGTTACGCACAAATGCGTGATACGCCCGAGTGGCGGAATTGGCAGACGCGCCTGACTCAAAATCAGGTTCTTCGGAGTGTGGGTTCGAGTCCCACCTCGGGCACCAACGCAAAAGCGGCGGGAAAGCTTGAAGCTTTCCCGCCGCTTTTGCGTATCTACTTCTACTTTTACGCCCACCCGCGCATCGGATGCGGCAACAATAAAGGCACAAGAAACCGCCACCCGGCCGTGAGAGTTCACGACCGGGCGGCGGTTCTATATACCGAGCGTACAGGCTGAGAATTACCCTCAGCTACGCATCGAAAAAGATTGGTGAGCGGCTTAGCGCTTGACCTCGTCCTCCTCGTAAGGACGCAGAGCCTCGCGCTCACCCTCAGCACCGTGGACGCGGTGTACCTGAACCATGTTGGTGGTACCTGCGCGGCCTGCGGGAGCACCGGCAGCAACGACGACCAGGTCGCCAGCTTCTGCCAGACCGTTCTTCAGCAGGTACTCGTCCACGAAGTGGAACAGACCTTCCTGATCGGTAATCATCTCAACCTGCTCAGCCTCAACGCCCCACAGCATGGACAGGAAGGAGCGAACCTTCGAGCTGGTGGTGAACGCGACAATCGGGGTCTCGGGACGCAGACGTGCCAGACGACGTGCGGAGTCACCGGACTGGGTGAAGGTTACGATGAGCTTTGCATCCAGCTGGTCAGCAATGTTCACTGCTGCGCGGGTGATTGCGCCACCGCGGGTGCGGGGCTTACGGTCCAGCTCGGGCACGCGGTACAGGCCGCCCTCTTCGGTGTCCTTGACGATTGCAGCCATAGCCTGCAGGGTCAGAATCGGGTACTTACCGACCGAGGTCTCACCGGAGAGCATAACTGCGTCTGCGCCGTCGAGGATTGCGTTAGCGCAGTCAGAAACCTCTGCACGGGTGGGGACAGGGTTGTCGGTCATGGACTCGAGCACCTGGGTTGCCACGATGACGGGCTTTGCCCAGCGGCGTGCCATGTCGATTGCCTTCTTCTGGACGAGGGGAACCTCGGAGAAGGGCAGCTCAACACCCAGGTCACCACGAGCGACCATGATGCCGTCGAACTTGTCGATGATGTCCTGCAGGTTCTCAACAGCCTGGGGCTTCTCGATCTTGGCGATGACGGGTACGCGGATACCCTCTTCGTCCATGATCTTGTGGACGGGGTCAACGTCTGCACCGGTACGGACGAAGGAGAGTGCAATGATGTCTGCACCCATCTTCAGTGCGAAGCGCAGGTCGTTTGCGTCCTTCTCGGTCAGCGCGGGCAGGGAGACTGCTGCGCCGGGCAGGTTGATGCCCTTGTTGTTGGAGATGGGGCCGCCGACGACCACGCGGGTGCGAACGCGGGTGGGAGTTACCTCAATAGCTTCGAGGCGGATCTTGCCATCGTCGAGCAGGAGCTTGTCACCGAGCTTTACGTCGCCGGGCAGGCCCTTGTAGGTGGTGCCACAGATTTCTGCGGTACCTTCAACGTCTTCGGAGGTGATGGTGAAGTCTGCGCCGGGCTCAAGGTATTCCTTGCCGTTTGCGAAACGCTCGAGGCGGATCTTGGGGCCCTGCAGGTCGGCGAGGATTGCAACGTCCTTACCGAGCTTTGCAGACTGTTCACGGATGGTGTCGTAGCGTGCCTGGTGCTCGGCGTGGTCACCGTGGCTCATGTTCAGACGGGCGACGTTCAGGCCAGCCTTGATTGCCTCGGAGATCTTCTCGGGGGACTCGATTGCCGGACCGATGGTTGCAACGATTTTTGCGCGCCTCATGTACCTAACCTTTGTGTGTTGTTTTGTGCGACCACTGAGGGTTCACACTGATTTTCCGGGGAAGACTAACGTCAAATTCCCAATTATTCCCACGCGTTCTAACAGGTAACCACATGCCGGATGCGTGGGACTCTTTCTCAATTATAGGGGTTTTACGCCCTCTTGGGTATGTTTCTCCCAACTCTTTCCATCGAAGAAATTGTGTTTCACGTCGCATTTTGAACATCGCCTCTCCCCCGTCGAGCACACCACGAGAAGCCGGTTTCCACCCCCTCCACCCCCACCTCGCCCGGAAAGTAAATTAGGGTGCTTTTTACCCATATAAACCCCTTGCTGCGCAATATTTAGTCACACTCGAGAACCTTCGATCGTATTTCAAAAACATAGAGACACTCAGAGTGGGCTATGAGAAGATAGATAGGGCTCCAAGAGCTAGGCGATTTCACATTTTCGCGCGCCTAGCCTATATTGGAACCCATAATTAGTATTTGAAATGCGAAATATATCTGGAAGGTTCACAGATGACTACTCGCGTGCTGATTATCTTCGGCTCCACCTACGGCTACACCGAACAGTACGCCACCTGGCTGGCAGAAGATTTGCGTGCACTCCCGCAGGCTCCCGAAGTTGAGACTGTCCCCGCCTCCAAGGTCACCCCCGAGCAGGCAGAGGCATTCGACGCCTTCGTGATCGCCGGCAGTGACTACGGTGGATTCCTCAACGGTGCACCGGCACTTCGCAAGAAGATCCTGCCGATTATTGCGCCAAAGAAGAACCGCACCGCGTTCTTCACCGTCTCCTTCACCGGTGAATACTCCAAGAAGCTGCTCGACAAGGCCGTCGCCAAGAGCTACACCCCCGAACTGACCGAAGGTCGCCCCGTCTACCACCTGCGTGGCGGCATCGACTTCGACAAGATTTCGCTGGCTCACAAGACCGCCCTGAAGGGTCCCGTGCGCGCATGGCTCATGGCAAACCCGCACCCGAACGAAGGTATTCAGCAGATGCTCGAATGCTACAAGACCGGCAAGGCTGAGTACATCGATCGCGAGACCCTCAAGCCGCTGGTCGAGGACATCGCCAAGTTCCTCTAAGCCCTCGAAATTTTAAAAAATTCGAGGAAAAATAAACTTTCGCCTCTTCCCTCCCGATCTTTCAGCCGGACACCAGAACCTGAAAGAGCGGGCGGGAAGAGCCGAGAAAAACGTGCCAACAGGCACCATATACGTGGTCGATGACTCTTCATCTCTCCTGCATCGACCATGAAACTCCGGGTGCCGGTGCGAGGCCGCGCCAAATACAGTACCCGGAACATGAGGGGTGGGTCTTTGTGTGTGCGGCCCACCCCTTTCCTTATGCCCAAAAGCCGACTCAAAAGTCGCAAGAGGCACCGCCCGGCGCATCAGCACCCGACTGCATCCCGGCAACGTAGCTCTAGATGCTGCGGCCCACCCTGAACAACGAACCGACACAGCGACGCCCCAATACAGCAGTCCACAGAGTGAAATTCGCAACGCCTCGGCGTGTCGCGTGCCTAAAATTTTGTCCCAAAAACTTGAGCCAATAAATGCACCAACAAGCCACAAAGTAAAACAGGCACCCCAAAGATTCTAGGTTACTGTGCACTCTGCGAAAGATATGCCGCCAGAATGACACCCCAAATCATTGCGCACATCGGTGCAGGTACCGTACGCTGTTAGCTGTGTCAGCCGCATGACATACCCGGCAGCCGACACACACATCACTTCAACTACCCCACATATTCACTCGTGTCAGAAGCCCCCACACAGGGCCACATCGACACATCCACCTCTCAAACACAGGCAAAATCTATGAAGAAACTCCAGACTGCCGCACGCTCCGCGGCAGCCCGCTCCATCATGGCGTCCGCAGGTGCGCTCTCCCTGGTCGCCGCATCCCTCACCTCCGTTCCCGCCGCATTCGCCGCCCCCAACGCGAGCGCAGCCGCAGAGGTCAACCCCAATGCCTCCTACGAGGAGCTCACCTACGCCCCCGCCCCGGATGCATCCCTGGTCGAACGCTCCAACCCCGCCATGGGCGCGGGCGAGCGTGAACGCCTGGGCACCACCAACGCACGCACCGGCGCAACCTCCCCCGCCTCGACCGCAACTCTGAGCGGCATCTCTGCGACCCAGAGCTCCGCGCAGGGCCTGGCTTCCGGTCAGGCGCTGGCGCAGGGCCGCTCCGCGTGGACCCCCTCCGGCGGCACCCTCGGCATGGACGTCTCCTCGCACCAGCAGAACGTTGATTGGGCGAGCGCCTACGCCGCAGGTTCCCGCTTCGCCTACGTGAAGGCAACCGAGGGTGCCTACTACACCAACCCCTACTTCGCTCAGCAGTACAACGGCTCGGCGCAGGTCGGCATGGTGCGCGGCGCCTACCACTTTGCAAACCCCCGAACCTCCTCGGGTGCCGATCAGGCACGCTACTTCGTGCAGAATGGTGGCGCGTGGACTGCTGACGGCAAGACCCTGCCAGGCCTGCTGGACATCGAGTTCAACCCCTACCCCGCTTACGGCAACACCTGCTACAACATGACCCCGGCGCAGCTGACCGCATGGACCCGCGACTTTGTGGACACCTACCGTTCGCTGACCGGACGCAACCCGATGGTGTACACCGCGACCTCCTGGTGGTCACACTGCGTGGGTTCGCAGCAGTTCGGCTCTCTGCCGCTGCACCTGGCGAGCTACTCGACCGTGGTCGGTGCAATTCCGGCAGGATGGAGCGGCTACGACATTTGGCAGTTCACTGACTCGGGCCCGTTCGTGGGTGACTCGAACTTCTTCCCCGGCACCGTGAACGATCTGAAGGTTCTGGCAAAGAACCCCAACGCGGTGCACCGCAACTGGTCGAACGGTCAGGATTCGAACGTGGTGACCACCGCGACCGGCTCCATTGACATTCGCACCGGCATCGGCGACTACTGGAACCACAACCGCTCCTTCTACGGCAACCCGATCGGCACCGAATACTACCTCGGCAACGGTGTGTACGCACAGAAGTTCACCAACGGCAAGACCATCTACTGGACGGACTCCCACGGCTCGCACTGGCTGGTCACCAACGGCGGCCTGGACCACAAGTTCCGCTCTGATATTGCGCGATTCCGCGGTCTGACCACCAACGAGGAAACCCGCTCCGACACCATCGCGGTCTCCTTCGCCAACGGCGAGGGCGCCTACTGGTCCAACGCGTACGGCACCCACATCATCAACGAGCGCGGCGCCATCTACGCGACCTGGCGCGCAGCTGGCATGAAGGGCGTACCCACCACCGACGAGCAGAACCTGGGCAACGGCATCATCAAGCAGGAATTCACCGGCAGCACCACCTACGTGTGGTCCGCACAGACCGGCACCCACCGTATGCACACCGGCGGCGCATTCTACCACCGCTTCCTGCAGCACCGCGACACCTGGGGCGCCCCGGTGACCGACGAGACTACCACCTCCACGGGTGCTCAGATTCAGTTCGCCTCCGGCAAGGTACTGCTCTGGTCGGATGCGTACGGTGCGTACGAGACCAACGGTAACGGCGCAATCTTCAAGCACTGGGAGAAGAACAGCGCCCGCTACGGTGCGGCACGCGGCGACGAGTCCTACGTGAACGGCGTGTACTACATGGACTTTGAGCGCGGCACAATCCGCTGGACCGCGCAGCGTGGCATCTACTAAATAGCGTGGAATCTGCTAAAGAGCGCGGCAGCTAATAAACAGTAAAGCGCATACAAAAACGAGGGGCACCTGGCAGAGGTGCCCCTCGTTCTTTTGCTACAGCACACATCTTCTGAACAACACAAAAATCAAGATGCGCCCTGCAGCGGGTGGGTTACCGAGTGAGTAGAGAACCCGGCTATATTACCCGTGCCGGCAGGTAAATTTAGCCGTGGCGGTAAGAGTCGCCACGAAGTCATGCAATGTCCTAAAAGCTCCGGATCAGTGTGGCGGACATAATCCCCATTGACTATGTCCGTGGGGCCCACACTAATCGCTGGTGAGACCTTACCCCGAAGGTGTCTAGAGGGGCGCCTGACCGGAAGTAAGGACTCAACGGTGAATAACGGCACGGTACGAAGATGCTGAAATTCACCCGGGTATGGCGTTCCGTAAGAAGGAATCGATATCTAGGAGGGCCGAAACCTTCACGCGTCATATCCCGTTACCTCTAGAGTAGGTGCAGGAGCGCGCGAAACTCATCTTTTCCGGAA
>NZ_CAJZIE010000012.1:0-40387 GCF_916049665.1 uncultured Rothia sp.
GCTCGGCGGGCGGCTTTGGTGGCGTCTGTTAGTCGGGGCATGGTTCCAGTCTAGGGGTTTAGGGTCCGGAAGGTATAAACACAATGCTGGTTCTTTTTGTAACCTTGCAAACAAAATAGCTATTTCGTTTGCGCTCAGTAAAAACCGAGGGTAGAGTGCTAACTCGTAAACGAAATAAACATTTTGTTTGGAGATTGTCGTGAACAACGAAACCACCACCGCGGTCACCGCAGAGTCGGTGACCGCAGCAGAAACTAGCGCCGCAGAAACCAGCACCGCAACCGCCGAGCGCTCCTCCTGGCTCACGGTCATCACCACCTCCCTGCTGGCATCGCTACTCGTCGCGGTCGTCATTCTCGCCTTCACCTGGCCCACCAAGACCATGGAGGCAAAGAACCTGCCCGTCTCCATCGCGGGCCCCGAGGTGACCGTCAGCCAGTTCGAACAGTCCCTCAAGGACAAGGGCATCGAGACCTTCGAGCTGAAGCAGGCATCCTCCCGTGAAGAGGCTGAGCAGCAGATCAAGCAGCGTGAAACCTACGGCGCAATCGTCTTCACCAAAGGTGCCGCACCCGAGGTGCTGACCGCCCCCGCCGCCAACACCGCAGCAACCCAGATGCTCAACAATGTCGCCACCCAGCTGAACGCGCAGATTCAGCAGAAGGCGCTGACCGCTAAGACCGAGGCTCTCACCCAGGCGGTGCAAGCCGGCGGTGAGCAGGGCGCGCAGGCTGCCGCTCAGCTGGAGCAGATGAAGGCGCAAGCCGAGCAGGCATCCGCAATGGAGGTGAAGACCACCGTAGTGGTGCCCCTGAGCGAGGGTGACTCCTCCGGTTCCGGTATTGCTATCTCCGCGTTCCCGCTGGTCATTGGCGGTATTTTGGGCGGTTCGTTCTCAGCCCTGCGCGTGAACGGCACGTGGCGCCGTTTCGCCACCGCAACCCTGTACGCCGTCATCGGTGGTGCGCTGACCGCCCTGATTCTGAACGTGTGGTTCGGCCTCGTCCCCGGTGACTTCGCAACCCTGTGGGCCGCATTCGGCGCAACCTACCTGGCTACCGCGTCCTTCATCGTGGGCGTGAGTGCTCTGTCGTCGCCGTTGGCAGGCCTGGGTCTGGGCGCCGTGGTGACCATGTTCATCGGTAACCCGATTTCGGGCGCGTCCATGCCGAGCGCGTTCCTGCCCGGTGCGTGGGGTCAGATTGGTCAGATGATGGTTCCGGGTGCCTCCTCGACGCTGTTGCGTTCGATTGCGTACTTTCCGGAGGCTTCAACGAGCGGCCAGTGGCTGGTGCTCGGTTCCTGGATTGCGTTCGGCCTGCTGACCGGCGTGATTGGCTGGGCCGTCAAGGAGCGCCGCACCGCAAAGGTGGAGGCATAAGCCTCTCGCCGCGAGTCGGGTCGCCGACGCAACGTAGTTGGCAAAACCTAGTCGGTAGAACGTAAGAAGGGTGTGTGTCGTGTTCACTGAACACGGCACACACCCTTTTTGTCGGCATACCGGCTGTTACTGGTTGTCGAGCACATACTGCTTGAACTGCTCGTCCCGGCGCTTAAATTCTTTGAGCTCATTCTCCAGGGCAGCCTGGTTCTTGGCGACGAGCGGCTTCTGGTACTGCGCCTCCAGGTCGTAGAGCTTCTGCGAACGGCCTACATCCTGATTGCACTGCGCCTGGATGACGGCAATTCGAATTTCCTCTTCTGAGGGGGTGGTGCTCTGAGGAATATTCTTTTCTTCCTTGACGGTCACCTCACTATCGGGGGTGAGACCCTTGTCCTTGACGCATCGCTTCCACTCGTCGTCGAGAGATTTTTTGAGCTGCCTATCCCCCGCGGCGTCTCGGGCATCGGTCTCCAAACGTCTATACGTGGCGGAACCGAATGGTATCTCTCCAATTTGCTTCATCTCATCGCTGGCGCGCTGATAACATTCGGTCCTGACATCCTTCCCAGGGTCGGAGGAGGGCGCAGGGGAGGACAGATCCAGCGTATTCGATTCATTGGGCTCGTGGAGGCCGTATTTTTGGGCGCGCTCAACATTCCAGAATCCGTAGGTCCTGCCGTAGTTCCTGCCGGCCCCCTCGGTGCGGACAAACATCTTGTAGTGCTGCCCGTGTTCGGCAAAGCACTTTTTGCGTGCCAGCTCAAGGGCCTTGGTGAAGTATTCGTCCTTACCGGTGGTGTCGTATGCATCCAGGGGTAGGATCACCTGGTCATTTTCTACGTCGAAGATTGCTCGGGCGCTTTCGTCCTTCTCTAGAGAAGGGCCGAAGGAGCAAGAAGACAGCACAGTGCTGATGAGGGCAGCCGCTAGGAGCTTTTTCAAAGCTGACATGGTGCTCCTCCAATCTATATGAGAAGTAGGGGGGGAGAGATGAGGTTCTCTCTCCCCCCACATGTGGTCTTAGCGTCGTTCAAGAGAGCTGATGCGGTCGTTCCAATCAAACGGGTCCCACCACTGAAGTCCTTCGCGAACACCCCTTAGATTATTGAAATCTCGTGCATCCGTAATAAGGCATGCCCCCCGGTACTTCTCATGTTCACAGACGCGGTAGTTCTCACCGTAGCTACGAATCGAGCTAATCGAATCGTTGTAAATTCCGTACCCCCACCACACGGCAAGGTTTTCGACGGAATCTCCCTTGGTATCCAGGGTAAAGAACCCCTGCCATTGGGCGTCGGTGAAGAACTGAGCGGAATGACTTGCAGGGACATTAATCCCTACCAACGCGGTAGCAACCAAACCGGTTGCCAACAATTTTCGTAGACGCATTGCGTGTTTCCAATCTGTCTCGTGGGCTATAGACGTCGCGGTCGTTGCCCTGTGAAACCACATGTTTTATGTGATTTTTGCAATACTTCTCGAGAAGTATTTCAAAGATACACCAAGTCGGGAGTGATTTGCAGGAAAATTAGTGCATGTGTTTTGTTGAAAATATCACACAAAACCCTATGTGATTAATCTTGTAGTTGCTGATGGGATTGACTGAGCCGTCAACGAGCGCCGCGCCGCAACGGTGGAGGTATAACCGTCTCAGGAATAACCCTTATATGAACTCTGCCGATAGACACGGTGATGACGCAGGATAGGCGGGCGCACCTGATTTGGTGCCCCGCCCGCCTCGCGCCACAATGAACACATGACCGCAGAAGACACCAACGCACTAACCAGCGCCAGGCTCGACCTTTGGCTCTGGTCGGTGCGCATCTTTAAAACCCGCTCCCTCGCCGCCGACGAATGCAAAGGCGGCCACGTGCGCGTCAACGACGCCCCCGCCAAACCCTCCCAAAAACTCAAGAAGGGCGACGTGGTGCGCGTGCGCTACCCCGGCTGGGAACGCGTCTTCAAAGTCGAAAAGCTCCTCGTCAAGCGCGTAGGCGCACCCATTGCCGTTACCTGCTACGAAGACCTCTCCGGCCCGCGCCCCGCCTACCTCTCCATGCCTCCGGTCGCCAAACGCGAACGAGGCAGCGGCCGCCCCACCAAGAAGGAACGCCGCGCCCTCGATGAACTCCGCGGCCGAGGCGCCTAACCGTGCATCTCGCGCGCCCATCTCGCAGAGTGCACCCTGCCCCGCGCCCGGGCACCCGCCGCGGCGGCGGGGAGTAGCCTAGAAGGATGAGCACACAGAAGCACCCGAATACTGAACCCGGCGGCACCGAACCCGGCAGTACTGAATCCGGCGCACCCGCAAAGAACGCCGCGAACCCCAGCGTGAAAACCGCCGAGCCTTCACTGAACCGGCGCATCCTCGCACTCGCCGTACCCGCCTTCGGCGCGCTCATCGCCGAACCCATCTTCGTGCTCACCGACTCCGCCCTCATCGGTCAGCTCGGCAAGGCGGAGCTCGCGGGCATGAGTATCGCCGCCACGCTCGTCACCACGGTCGTGGGCCTCATGAACTTCCTCGCCTACTCGGTCACGCCCGCCGTGGCGCGCGCCTTCGGTGAGAAGAACCTGCGCCGCGCCTGGCAGATTGGCGTGGACGGCGTGTGGGTTGCCTTCGGCCTCGGCATGCTCCTCATGATCGCCGGATACGCCTTCGCGGACCCGCTGCTGCGCGGCCTCGGCGCGACCGATGAAACCATGAGCTACGCCTTGGACTACCTGCACCATTCGCTGTGGGGTATTCCGCCGATGATGATTATCCTCGCGCAGGTCGGCACGCTCCGCGGGCTGCAAGACACCGTCACCCCGCTCAAGGTCGCCACGGTCGGCACCGTCGTGAACATAGCGCTGAACTGGCTGCTCATCTACCCGGTCGGCTGGGGTGTCGCCGGTTCGGCGACCGGCACCTCCCTCACCCAGTGGGGCATGGCCGCCGCACTCGGCGTGGTCATGATGCGCGGCACCCGCGAACACGCCGTCCGCTGGGCACCCGATACAGCCGGCATGCGTTCGGTACTCTCGCTCGGCTCCTGGCTCATGCTGCGCACCCTGTCCATGCGCATCGCCTCCCTGCTGACCGTGTTCGTCGTGGCACGATTCGGCACCGAACACACCGCCGCCTACCAGCTCGGCATGGGCGTGTTTAACCTCTTCCTCTACGCCCTGGACTCCCTCGCCATCGCCGCGCAGGCGCTACTCGGCAAGGAGCTCGGCGAACGCGACCTGAACGTAGAATCCGAACGCGTGAAGGTGCGCCAGCTGAAAAACCGGCTGCTCCGCATGAGCCTCATCTACGGCGTCATCACCGGCCTGATCTGCCCGCTCATCGGCTTCTTCGGCTCCTGGATGTTCACGCAGGACGCGCAGGTGGCGTTCCTCTTCACCATCGCCACCGTCATCATCGCGCTCGGCCAGCCCATCGCCGCGTACGTGTTCACCCTGGACGGCATCCTCATGGGCGCGCAGGACGTGAAATACCTGGCGATTGGCTGCTTCATTATGCTCGTCATGTACGTTCCGGTCATGCTCGGGCTGCACTGGGCGGTTGGCACCGGTGCCATGGATGCGCTCGCCGGGTATTGCGGCTTGTGGGCGGCGTATATTCTGTACTTCCAGGGGATTCGCGCGGTCATTTTCGGTCGCCGCGCCGCCTCGGATGTGTGGATGAAGGCCGGTGTCGAGTAGGGGGTAGGTAGCAGGCTGAGCGGCGGCTGGAACAGGCCTGTTGGGGTGGCTCCCCGGCGCTCGCGCATATTTTCTGCGGAGTATTTCCTGCGGGCGTAACTCGCCACATTTCGTACCGCCGGCACCCTCCGCGGGTGTAGCATGACGGGGTATTGAAACCCTCATGCAAAGGATGAAACCGTGACCGTAACCCGCGAAGAAGCTCTCGAAATTTTCGCCCGCCGCCGCGCAACCCGCGCCTACGACCCCGACCGCCGCATCAGCGACGAAGACTTCGCCGCAATCCTCGAATTTGCGCGCCTGTCGCCCAGCTCCGTCGGCACCGAGCCGTGGAAGTTCCTGGTCATCCAGGACCCCGAACTGCGCGAAAAGCTCAAGCCGATCGCCTGGGGCATGGTCGGTGCCCTCGATAACGCAAGCCACTTGGTCGTGCTGCTGGCGAAGAAGGGTCTGCGCTACGACACCCCGTGGATGCGCCGCACCCTCGAAGGTCGCAACCTTACCGAGGAGCAGATGGAAGCCGCACTCGAGCGCTACAGTGACTTCCAGAAGAACTGCATTAAGGTTCTGGAAGACGACCGCGCGCTCTTCGACTGGGCATCCAAGCAGACCTACATCGCCCTGGGCAACATGATGACCGGCGCCGCTATGCTCGGCATCGACTCCTGCCCCATCGAGGGTATGGACTACGATGCGGTGAACGAGTTGCTCGCTTCTGCCGGCCTGTTCGATCCGGAGGAGTACGGCGTGTCCGTGGCTGTGACCTTCGGTTATCGCGCCCGCGAGATCGCGCCGAAGAGCCGCCGCTCCATCGAGGACCTGGTCACCTGGGCGTAAGCTTTTTGCTGGGCTATTGAGGCTCGGTGTTCAAGCCGCCGCCCGTGAAAACTAAATATAAAAAATGCACCGCCCTTACACGGGCGGTGCATTTCTTTATATCTTTTACCGTGCGAAATGCGCGGTGGGATGCGCTTTTGAATTTTTCGTTTGAAATCGCGCGGGGCGATTCATTCTGTATAACGGCGGGGCGCTACTTCCTAAACGCCGTCAGACGCATAGAATTCAGCACCACAAACACCGAACTAAACGCCATGGCCGCAGCCGCAATCATCGGGTTCAGCAGGCCCGCCACGGCAACCGGAATAGCCGCCGAATTGTAGGCGAACGCCCAGAACAGGTTCGACTTAATGGTGCGCAGCGTAGCGCGGGAGAGACGCAGTGCCGTCACCACCGAAGCAACATCCGAACGGGTCAGCACAATATCTGCTGCCTCCGCGGCAACGTCCGTGCCCGAACCCATCGCAATACCCAGCTCAGCAAGAGCCAGCGCCGGGGCGTCATTCACGCCATCGCCGACCATCGCCACGCGGTGACCGGCCTCCTGCAACTGGCGCACCACCTGCGACTTACCCTCGGGGGTCACGCCGGCGTACACGTTATCTGCTGAAATGCCGACCTGCGAGGCGACCGCCTGCGCAACCTGCGGGGCGTCACCGGTGAGCAGGATCGGCTCCATGCCGAGCTCACGTAGCTGCGCCATGGTCTCTGCCGCCTCCGGCTTGGGGGTGTCGGCAACCGAAATCATGCCGACCGGCTGCAGAGCGGAGGTGCTGCTCGGGGCCTCATCAAGGGCCTCGCCGCGGGCGACAACCACCGTCGTCAGACCCGCCCGGCGAGCCTGGTCCAGCAGGGCCAACTGAGCCTCGCTCAGCTGCGCACCCGCCGCCTGCAGGTACTCGGGAGTACCCACCACAACCAGCTGGGAGGTGCCATACTCGGCGCCACTCTCAGCGCCTTCACCCGCGCCGCTCAGCACGCCGCGCACGCCTCCGGGAACACCCTCGAAGTCGCTCACGCTCGGTGCCGATGCGCCCTCAGCCAGCACGCCCTGCTCACGAGCAAAACCGGCAATCGCGCGGGCAATCGGGTGCTCGCTCAACGCCTCCACGGCGGCGGCATCACGCAGAACAGACAGGGAACGCTCGTTCTTGGAACCGGTGGAATCCGGCGAAATACCGGACAAGTCACCCGCCGAATCATAGTCACCAAAGGTGCCGTAGAATGCCACAGACATCTCACCAGTCGTCACCGTACCGGTCTTATCCAGCACCACGCGATCAACCGTGCTCGTCGCCTCCAACACCTGCGCATTACGAATCAAAATGCCCAACTGCCAGCCGCGACCCGTACCCGCCAGCAGCGCCGTCGGAGTAGCCAAACCCAAAGCGCACGGGCACGCCACCACCAGTACCGTCACCGCCGCATTAAACGCCGCCGCACCGTCACCAGAAACCAGCCACCAACCGACCAGGGTCAGCGCCGAAATCACCAAAACCACCGGCACAAACACCGCAGAAACACGATCCGCCAAGCGAGCAATAGGAGCCTTCGTCTCCTGCGCGCTCGCCACCAGCTCACCCATCTTCGCCAGAGTTGTCTCAGCGCCCACACGGGTCGCACGCACCGTCAACGAACCAGACGTATTCACCGTCGCACCCGTGACCGCATCACCCGGATGCACCTCCACCGGCACAGACTCACCCGTCAACAGGGACGCATCCACCGCCGACGAGCCCTCAACCACCACACCATCCGTGGCAATCTTCTCACCCGGGCGCACCAAGAACAGATCATCCGGCATGAGGTCCTCCACCGGAACCTGCACCTGCTTCGTCACGCCCTGCTTATCGGTACGCAGCAGAGTAGCCTCCTTCGCACCCATACTCAGCAGGGTGCGCAGCGCCTCCGAAGAACGATCGCGAGTACGGTGCTCAATCGCGCGACCAATCAGCAGGAACAGCGTCACCATGGACGCCGAATCGAAGTACAGCGGCGCGTGGTGGCCGGTAAACATCGACCAGAAACTACCGCCCGCATGATGCGCGTGCGCCGTCAACGCCGGGTTCATGAGTAGCTGCGCCAGCGAGTAGAAGTACGCCACGACCACGCCGAGGGACACGAGCGTATCCATCGTGGAGGAGCCGTGACGGGCGTTGATGAGCGCGGCGCGGTGGAACGGCGCGGCGCACCAGAACGCGACCGGCGCCGTCAGAACCGCCACGACCCAGCCCCAATTCGGGAACTGGAACGACGGAAACATGGAAATCAGGAAGATGGGCACACCCAGAATCGTCGCGTAGATAATGCGGTCGGTGAAGCCGTCCTTCATGCTCGGGGTGGTGTGCTGACCGCCGCCGTCGGATGCGCTCGCATCAGTGGCGGCACCCGTGCGCGGGCCGTTTTTGAGGTGCGCCTTGTAGCCGGCGTTGTTGATGGTCTCAACGATCTGGTCGTCGCTCACGCCCTCGGGTACGATGACGCGCGCGGACTCCAGGGGTAGGTTCACCGCCGGGTCAACGCCGGGGATTTTGCGGAGCTTACGCTCCACGCGACCCACGCAGGATGCGCAGGTCATGCCCTGAATATCCACGTGGATGATTCGGGTTGACTCCGTTGATTTTGCGGTCGTTCCGGCAGCATTAAAAAGAGAGCGCTCACTCTTTGATGAGGGCTTCTGGGGTGCCGTTGAAGGCTGTGTAGAAGACACAATACTTCCTCAAAAATATAAACGGGAGGGTAGAAAAAGGCGCACACCGAGCAGGGGAGGGGCCTCAAAGAACCCCGCCCCGGCGGTGTTTGGCGCAATGTTTAGGGTGCGGCGTCGAGAGCGCGCGAGGGGAAAATCAACGCGGCTTAGTGGTCGCCGGGTAGCCCATCCGGGCGGGTCGTGTGCGGGCGAACACCGGTCACCTTCGCGCCTCGATCGGAGACGCCGTACGCGCGTTTCACGGCGGCTCGCGGGAACGGCGAAGCGTTCGCCTTCTCGCGAGCCTTCAGACCCTGCTCGTGCTCGGCGGAACGTTTATTTTCGCTGGTGCCGCCGCGTCGTGAGGCGCCCTTAGCCTCTTCGCGGGTCTTGTATTCGGGGCTCTGCTTGACCCAGGAGTCGACCAGGGCGGGGTCCAGGCTCATCTGCCGGGCGACGCGGGCAATCGCGTCGCGCAGGTGCATGTTATCGACGCCGACGAGGGTGCGAACCGCGCCGACGACCATTGCGATGTAGTTAGCCGGGTATGCCATGGTGACTCCTGGGTGTGGGCTGCTATGTCTAGCGTACCGGTTTGAGTTGTCCCGGTGCCGGTTTGAAGCAGCTGATTAGACGGCGGGGGTGAAGCCAGCCTCGACGATGGCGTCTGCGACAGCCTGGGTGTCGAGGGTGCCCTCGTGCTCAATGGTGACGGTGGAGACGCCGTCCTTGACGACATCCACGTTCACGCCGGTAACGCCGGGAACTTCGCTGACCTCTTCGCTGACGCTCATAGCGCAGTGGTTGCAGGTCAGGCCGGTTGCCTTAACGGTGGTGGTGCTCATGATGAGTTTCCTTTCGGTTGTGGGGTTGAAAATCGGGGGCCGCGGGGTGTTTTTGGTGCGGCGCGTTGGGGCGCGTCTAGCTGCGCATGAGGCGGGAGATCGCGGCGGTTGCCTCTTTGACCTTGGCTTCTGCGATGCTCGGGTCGCCGGTGCGTTCGGATTCGACGGCGGCGCCGGTCACGCAGTGGCCGATGTGCTCTTCGAGCAGGTTCAGGGAGACGGCGTGGAGCGCCTTGGAGACCGCGGCAACCTGGGTGAGGATGTCGATGCAGTATTTATCTTCATCGACCATGCGGGCGATGCCGCGGACCTGCCCTTCGATGCGGCGCAGGCGCTTGAGGTGTGCCTCTTTGTTGGAGGCGTAACCGTACTGGGTTTCGGGTGCCTCGCCGCCGCAGCATGCGCCGGTGTGCGCCTCTGCCTGTTCCTTGGTGGGTGCGTCGGATGCGGTGCTGACCTGGGCGGATGTGCTGTGGCAGCACTGGTTGCTGGTGGTTTCCATGGCTCTATTCTATACCCTAGGGGGGTATCTAGCAAGGGGTGTTACGGGGCGTTACGCGGTGAGGGTTTTCATGTCGAGGCTGTTTACGCCGAGCTGGTTACGTCGAGAAGCCACATGTGCTTCGAAAAGCCACCATTATCGTGGCTTCTCGAAACACATGTGGCTTTTCACTATGAAGGAGCCATACCCCCGCCCCAGCAGAATTTGTGCCATGGTTTAGCGTCTTCGACCATAGTTTTTAACTACGACCAAAGACGCTAACCTATGGCACAAATCCGTATCCAATTACCGAATTTCTGTCCGTGTGGAGGGGCGCCGATAGGTTACGGCCCTTTCGATAGGTTAGTGACTTTAACGCGGGTTAAAGACCCACGGCGAAGACACTAACCTATCGAAAATCTCTATCTAAAAAGCAGGCGGCCCTGAATTCTCAAACATTCGGGGCCGCCTGCTGTGGTTATTTATATATTGGGTTAGAACTGGTTTACATGTCAGGCCAGTCACGGTGCAGCGAATACTCAGTATCCCCGTCGCCGTTATCGTTCAGGTGCCAACGCTGACCGGTGCGAATATCGGCCTTGCGCAGACGAGGGTTCGGGTTATCCTTCTTACCCATCGTGGGATCGTTCTTGCAACCCCAGCGAGTATCGTCGTAGCTGCAGTCACCTGCCACGCGGCCAACGTCGGTCCACCACACACGAATCAGTAGCGGGTCAACGGTGTCCTTCGTCAACACGACATCCAGTGCCTGCCAGTCGCCGCCGTTCACACGGAAACGACCAGAATATGACACTGTTGCGTAGGCGTGGAAGTTGCCTGAGCGCTTGTAGGTGTAACTGGTCGCGGTCTTGTGAGACTCTTCGCCACGTGCCCTGCTGACCGGCTTGCCCATGGTGTAGAAGCTGCCCTCGTCACCATTGCCGTACTGAATGGTCATTTGGGTGGGGTAGGACTCCATCTCCACGTGGCCGATCATGAGGTCACCTTCCCAACGTGCGGTGGGCGCGTCAACGTAGAAGTTGACCGCCTGGTTCTTGTAGACGTTGGGGTTGTCGTTACCCTGACCAGAGCCAAGGTTATAGGACTGCTTCAACACAGGGGCCTGGATATCGGTTTTAGCAAACTGGTCCTCAACTTCTTGGAGCATTTCCTCAATGGTGGGACCCTTGGGTTGTGCGGGGTCATTAGAAGTGAGGGTTTTAGTGTCATTAGGTTTGCAATATACCGTATCTCCATCCGTGATTGAATCAATAGGCTTTTCCTTCATGCGGGCGTATTCACCGGGTTTCATATCTTCGCTATGGCAGGCAGGTTCACCTGGGCGGCGATTCTGTGTCTTTCGGGCGTACATTTTGGCACCTGTTCCGTCAGTTATTTCTTGGTAGTTATTTTTAAACCATGTTTCATAATCAAAATACTCTTGGTTGATAGATTGGGAAGTATTTGAGGAATCGCTAGGGACTTCAGAATTTTCCTCTTTATTTTTATCCGCTGTCCTTGATCGGCGATTCGGTGGGTTCGAAACCTTATAGCAATGACCGTTAGAATCAGGATTTGTGCATTCTTCAGCATATGCAGTTGGAGGGATTAGTAGAGAAGCAGACAAAATTGATACGCAGAATATTCCAATATATTTGATGCCGCTATTCATCTTTGAGCTCATCTCCTTCTCCACTGCCAATAATTTTCCAATAACCGTTAGAGTAGCTGAAGAAGAAATTGAATTTATCATCATCTTTATTGGTGTTTGCTTGCTTTGTAATTTTTCCGTCAGGCTCAATATACATTGCAATACTCCAAAAAACACGAATTTTCATGCGGTAAATCTTCTGTTTTTCATTGTAAACAGGTATGCCCTCCTGCTGATATGAATCGAGCCCTTCGATTACCCAGCCTCCACGCTGGTAGAGTCCCTCAAGATATTCGTAGAACTTATATTCTTCAGTGCTCTCAGAAACGTACTTTTTGGCGTATGAGCAGTCGCCGGTCTGAATACCGTAGTTATGAGCAACCACCCAGTCTTGCATCATCTTTATGAGACCCTCTTCGTTTTCAGGGTACTGGGCAGGCTCATTACGAGGCTTGGGAACATTCTGCGCAGGACCGTAGCCGTCTGCTTTGCGGTATTCGCCGTCAGGCGCTTTGGAATTGCCTGAATACCCGCGAGTGACTCGCGGGCTCGGAGTAGCCGATGCAGAAGTAGCATCAGATACCGCAGTGGATGCCGAAGCGGTCTCACTCGGCGCTGCGGTTGCGGTGGCTGCCGCCTCGTTATTTGCCTGCTGGCCGCACGCCGCAAGCAGGGCCCCCAGGCCCACAAATGCGCCGCTGCCCAACAGGGTACGGCGGTTGAAAATGGTCGAATCCATAGAAGATGCGCTCCTATCGTCGGTGATGGTGTGTTGTTTAGTTACTAGTCGGGCCGCTTTTCACAGGTCAAACTGACTGCCGGAAGGAAAACAGCCCCGTAGTGCGCCAAACAAGCGCATCAGCGCGCTATTGAGTACTACAGTTACCACCCTACCGCATGTTTGCCGTCGTTTGCATTCTTTTGAGGGTGGTGGCGGTGGTTGGCCATTATTTGGGCTTCTCAATGCTTTATGCATCAAATATCTCTGTGCGCGCGGAGGCGCCGCCTCTGCAGATTTTGTGCCATGGGTTAGCGTCTTCTGCCATGGTTTTTAACTACGACCAAAGACGCTAACCTATGGCACAATTTTTTGGCATGCAAAAACAGGCAGCCCTGAACGCACACGCATCCGGGGCCGCCTGCTGCGGTTATTTACATTCGGTTACTAATCCCATTCGCCGCGCAAAATCTGCTGAACAAACTTCTTGGGTAGCCAGAAGGAATGCTTCGTGATGCGGCGACCGTCGGGAAGCTCATCAGTATCCTCGATGCTCCCCTTGCCCACAAATTTTCCAGGCTCAAGCTCGTAGTACGCAGTAAAAGCGTGAGCCTTGGTATAGAGGACTTTATTCTTCCTAGTTTTTGGAAAGTTGGTGAAGACCCGAACTCCATCTTCTCCGCGCGGTTTGGGCGTAAGCTCAATACCTCGGTTAATAATATCCTTTGTCTCTTGCCATACTCTCATCAATTCAGGCTCAAGAGAATCGGGGAAACCCCAGAACTTAACCTGATTCAAGCAGAAATCACCAGTCTCATTCTCGCGGAAAATTACGAACATAATTTTCTTTGAAAAAATTTCAGTATATACATGAGACTCTTCCCATTCATCATCATTTTCATTTGCAAGCCCAATAAATGAATATGCTTTAAAGGAAACGTCTTCTGCAGCGTTATTGTTGTTTCTGACTCGAATAGCCCGAATCATTATATTTGCCTTTTTGAATTCGGCAGTACTGTCGATATTCGAGGAAAGGCCTAGAATTTTCTTCACAAGAGTGCTATTGCGTTCTTTGGCCGTAAATTTAACATTGAACTCGTCGCAGAGTTCTTGCTCGCTTCTACCTTGGTATTGTAGAATCCTTTCTTCGATAATCTGGGTAAAAGGTTTCGAGGTATCTCCACTTACTCGGGCGATACTCTCTAGTTCCTCGGAAGTAAAGATAGTCTCCCGATAGAGGCGTGTTATATAGCTCTGTTTGAAAGACCAGGCTCTTTTGTTTGCCGGGGTGTCACTAAAAGGCTGAGAGGTAAGGTCTCTTCCCCTGCCGGCACCCTTACGTGAGGTAGATAGGTACATGCCGTCCCTTTCGGAGAGCTCGTGGGCACGCCCTTCTTTAATTTTCTGTGCAATTTTCTGGTAATCGCTAATAATTGTTGGCAAGTCCTCTTCAAGGATTTTTAGAAGATGAACTTTAGTAATTTTATTTTTTAGAATATCTTGGTCTTTGATGAAATGGTAAGGAAGGAGGAGGATGACCCCTCCTTTCTTCCAGGCATGAGATTTGTAAAAATCATCTAGGTTTTCATTCATATAATTAATATTTCCAAGGACCAAGCGTTCTTTGGCGGAAATTTTTTCATCTTTATTTACTTTGAAGGGGGTAACTTTAAGTTCAACTCCTACCTTGTTAAAGTCGGGTTCGGTTGAGCTGTTGGTGGGTATGCCAAAATAATATTTTTCAATATATGTCCCGTACTGCCCCTTTGATGCACTACTAATTTTTTTATCTGGTGTGGTGGAGGGGGTTTGATTGATGTAGTCCTGATAAGTCTTGTAGGTGGATTCCTGGAAGGCCTTGAGAATATTGGCAAACTCCACTCCTACTACTTTTTGAGCATATTTGTAGATGCTCTCGATATCTGAGTCATCATAGTTGAATAGCTCCACTGCCTTTGCTCCTCTGCTTGATTGATATTGTCGATAATATTGGCCATGCTGTGTTCTTGTTTTCATGCTACGTCAGATAGCGCAGCTGCGCTCTTCGTCTCGTCATTGGCTTTTCGGGAATCCACTTGATCTGAATAGCTGTTCTATGTTATAGTATTAGTATTCGAATATATTTACAAGAGGACTATAAGGACTACTGACTCATGGATCAGAAAACCACCAGCAGTAGCCAGCCTATCCGAGTTATCGAGCTTTTCGCCGGTGTAGGTGGCTTCCGCTTAGGATTTGACGGCTATAACGCCAATGGCATGACCCTGCCCTCCGCGGGCCCCTTCACGACCGTGTGGGCGAACCAGTGGGAGCCCCCGGGAACCGTTGGCCGCCAGTTCGCGGCACGCTGCTACCAGGAGCGTTTCGGTGAAGAAGCAAACCTTGAAAACCGCGACATTCACGCCGTACTCGATGATGTTGAGGCGGGCCTCTACGAAATTCCCGACGCTGACCTGCTCTGCGGCGGTTTCCCCTGCCAGGATTACTCGGTCACCAAGCCGCTTTCGCAGTCGCACGGCATTGAAGGTAAGAAGGGTGTGCTCTGGTGGGATATTCACCGCGCACTCGAACTCAAAACCCCTAAATACGTTGTTCTCGAGAATGTCGACCGTCTGCTGAAGTCGCCCGCTAAGCAGCGAGGCCGCGACTTCGCTATTATGCTCTCCTGCTTCTACGCGCTCGGCTACAGCGTCGAATGGCGCGTTATCAACGCGGCAGAGTACGGCCACCCGCAGAAGCGTAAGCGCGTCTACATTTACGCCGAACACAACGCCCCCGAATGGGATTTGTCGCGCCGCATCACCCACACCGGTGTTTTGGCGGAAGCGTTCCCGGTCAAAACTGCAGAATCTGAGGGTCTTCTTTCCGTCTTCGAAGAGCTCAATGAGGCTGATAAATTCACCATCTCCGATGACCCCTATCACGAGACGGAACACTTCGGAATCGGTGCTAAGACCTCGCCCTTCCAGATTGCCGGTGTCATGCAGAACGGTACCGTGCTCACCAGCAAGGTAGAGCCCGATTACCGAGGCGAATTTAAGACGCTCGGTGACGTGGTTCTTCCCGATTCTGAGGTGCCGGAACAGTTCTTTATCGCCCCTGACAAGGTGCCTTCCTGGGAATACCTCAAGGGCGCAAAGAAGGAAAAGCGCATCAATAAGGCGAGCGGCTTTGAATACTTCTACACCGAGGGTTCAATGTCTTTCCCTGACCCGCTCGACCGCCCGGCGCGTACCATCCTGACCGGCGAAGGAGGCTCGGGAGCCTCCCGCTTCAAGCACGTTGTGGTTGGTGATTCCGGTGCGTACCGCCGCCTCGTTCCCGATGAGCTGGATCAGCTGCAGGGCTTCCCTCGCGGCTGGACTGACACCGGCATGAGTGACGGTAACCGCGCCTTCTGCATGGGTAACGCCCTCGTGGTGGGTATCCCGCACGAAATCGGTAAGGCAATCGCCCGCCGACACAACCAATAAGACATAACCAGTAAAAACGCATGGGAGGTGCAGTAGCCCGAAAGCTACTGCACCTCCTTTTGCGTGCCCGGTGGCCTAAACCAGAGCAGGCCTAGACCAGTGCATCTTCAAGCCATTTCAGACCTGAGCGGTGTTCGTCCAGCAGTTCCAGGGCGCGGCTCGGCAACTCAACTTTCAAACGAGCACCCGCCAACGACTGATACTGCGTATTCCCCAAATCGGGGTGCAGAAGAAGAGTCTGCGAAGAGCTCACACCCACCAGTCGTCCGTCGAAGAGCTTATGCAAATCCTTGCGCAGCAAAAGGCCCTCATCCACGCGGTGCTCGCCCTCGCGCGCATAGCTGTACAGATGTGCCGCATCCAGCGCCGCCGTATGGCAAGCACCCGTGAACGCGCACATGTTTCCGAAGCGGTTCAACAGCTCCTGCCGGAACTGTCCCTGACCGTTGCGAGACCAAACCGTGCGCTCCGTAAAACCGCCCCGAGGATTCACTGGCACCCCGTGAGCATCGCTCAGGGGAAGCTGATGAATACCCGAAGTGTTCAGGCTTTCAAGCCAGTCAAGGACTTTTGCCGTATCGAGGGCAACAATGCTGTTCTGTCGGTTATATTTGCCTGGTGCACAAAGCCCTTCAAAAGAATCTTTGTCCAACGCGCCGATGAGTTCAGTCCAGGTATCGCCATAGTAGGCAATGAAACGCTGAACTCTCTCAGTCCTCTGCGGAGGATTCTTATGCAGGCGCTTCTCGGGCTTGAGCTTATCTCTCCTCAAGCAATTTCCATCGCAACGCCACAGTCCATCGGACTTGAAAGTGATGCGGCTACTCCCACAGCGGGGGCAAAACGTCATGACCTTATCGGCCTCGTATGACTCAATTTTTCGAATAACAGCTGACCCGAGAAGAATCGAGTTATCTCGAATCAGCACGAAGTCACCCTCTCGAACGTTTGTGTAGTTCCGAACTTTCGAGTCGTAAACGTAGCGGAAATCTAGAGCGTCATCGTAGACTTTTCCGCTGGCGGCGCTGCGGTTCTCTTCATCGGGAACGGAGCGCAGTAGCCACGCCTGGGGGAGCCGCACGTCAGTTGAAGCGTGCTTGGTCGGGAGGCTGAGGGTTGTCACCACGGACGGGAGAACGAGGTCCGGTAGTGAGGGTGTTGAGTTGTTGTCCATAGCAGCAGCCTAGCAGCCCGGGCAGTTTGCTGCTGCCCGGGTGGTCATTGGCACGGGGTGGAGGCGGTGAAAGTCTGTAATTACAAAAACCCCGGCGCCTCCTCCATAAACCCCTCCTCGAAAAGCCACATGTGTTTCGAGAAGCCACCTAACATGTTGCTTTTCGAAACACATGTGGCTTCTCGGCGCACAAAAATTCGGCACATAAATTCAGTACCCGCGCGCATAATATTTACCAGTCAAAACGCTATTGATTCGCATCACACGCCGGCGTTCTTGGGTATCCTTGGGGTAACACTCAGACAGAAGCCCGCCCTCCACCTCGAAAGGGGCCGCATGAAAACCTTCTGGACCAACCTACCCCTCACCATCCGTGCGGCAGTCATCTTCTGCTACGCCTACACCGTGGTGCGCCTCCTCAACCTCTTCTCCGAGGTAGGCACCGCACCGCTGACCCCGCGCACGCTCCTTGACGGTGCCCTCACCGCGGCTGTCGTCGTCGGCGCTCTCGCCCTGTATCTGGGTAATGCGCTGGGTGCCGCCCTCCGTGCCCGACGAGAAGGCTACGAGCCCCGCCCGGTCGGCATCATCGTCGCCTACGCCCTCTTCGTGGCGGCGTGTGCCTACCTTGCCTACCGCCTCATCGCTTACACCGTGGAGGCGGGGCTCACCTGGCTCTTCCCGCCCGCCCTCGGCCCGGTTCTGACCGCCGTGGGCATGGCTGTTCTTGGCGTAATCAACTATGTGCGTCTCGACCGCCGCAAATCCTAACCGGGGAAGCGGCACCCAAAAATCCCCGTAATTACAAAATCCCCGCCCCGCATCATCCTCGAAAAGCCACATGTGTTTCGAGAAGCCACGTAACATGTTGCTTTTCGAAACACATGTGGCTTCTCGGCGCATTAAAAGTAAAAACAGCACAAGAAACCGCCCCGTCCACCGCCCCCACACGGGGGTGCAGCGGCCGGGGCGGCCTCATTCAGCGGTCAAAAACCGGCTTACAGGCTCTGCGCCTGAATTGCGGTAATCGCAACGGTGTTGATGATGTCCTCAACGGTGGTACCGCGCGACAGGTCGTTCACGGGCTTACGCAGACCCTGCAGAACCGGGCCCACAGCGGCAGCACCCGAAGACTGCTGAACAGCCTTGTAGGTGTTGTTACCGGTGTTCAGGTCGGGGAAGACGAACACGGTAGCCTGACCAGCGACCTCGCTGCCGGGCAGCTTGGTCGACGCAATAGACATGTTCGAAGCAGCGTCGTACTGGATCGGGCCCTCAACCGCGAAGTCGGGGTTCGATGCGCGCACGAGCTCGGTTGCCTCACGCACAACGTCCACGTCTGCGCCAGCGCCGGAGGTGCCGGTCGAGTAGGACAGCATAGCAACCTTGGGGGTGACGCCGAACTGGCGTGCAGTCTCCGCGGATGCCTTCGCAATGTCAGCCAGCTGCTCTGCGTTGGGGTTCGGGTTCACTGCGCAGTCGCCGTAGACCAGAACGCGGTCTTCCATCAGCATCAGGAAGACGGAGGAGACGATCTTGGTGCCGGGGCGGGTCTTGATGAACTCGAGCGAGGGGCGGATGGTGTTCGCGGTGGTGTTCACTGCACCGGAAACCATGCCGTCGGCGATGCCCTTGTAGACGAGCATGGTGCCGAAGTACGAGGGGTCGGTCATGCGCTCGCGGGCAGCCTCGATGGTGACACCCTTGTGGGCACGCAGCTCAGCGTAGGTTGCTGCGAAGTCTTCGGTGTACTCGTTGTTCTCGATGTCGATGATGCGGATCGAGCTGGGCAGCTCAATGCCCTCAGCCTGGCAGATTTCTGCAATCTTGGCGGGGTTGCCCAGCAGGATCAGGTCGCAGAAGTCGCGGCGTGCAATAATCTCGGATGCACGCAGGATACGCACGTCGTAACCCTCGGGCAGGACCACGGAGCGGCGGTTTGCGCGTGCGGTCTCGATGAGGTTGTGCAGGAAGCGCAGCGGGGTCATGGATGCGGGGCGCTCAATTTCGAGGCGTGCGAGCAGTTCGTCCTTGTTGACGTGCTCGTCCCAGCCGCCCATTGCTGCTGCGAGCTTGCGCTGGTGGCCGCTTTCGAGGGCGCCACGGACGCGGGAGACTGCGCGTGCAGACTTGAAGGTGTCCTTGGTGGTGGACAGCACGGGGAACGGCGCGTTGTCGATGAGGGAGCCGACTGCGGTGTTCTTGCCGGGCAGCGCGTCCAGGCCGCCGGTGAGCAGCACGCCGGAGGGTGCGGGGAAGGTCGGTGCCAGTGCGGATGCGAGGGTTGCTGCGACGATGTCTGCACGGTCGCCGGGGACGATGACGAAGTCGCCGTCGACGAACTGGTTGAGGAAGTTGGAGACGTTCATTGCTGCGACCTTGATGCCGTGGATGTCGCGGCTGAGGTCTTCTGCCTTGATGCCTTCGGTGTCGAGCTTGAGGGCTTCGGCAACTTCACCGACGGTGGGTGCGTTCAGTTCGGGGATTTCGGGCAGTACGTAGACGGGCAGGTTTGCGTCGCCGCGCTTGACGGACTTTTCGATTTCGTCGCGCAGTTCGGGTTCTGCACGGCCGACGATGATTGCGAGCAGGTCTACCTTGGAGGCGAGCAGCTCGGTGCGTGCCACGTCGACTGCGGTGACTGCTTCTTCGACGGTTGCTTCCTGTGCGCCGACGATAGCGACGACGGGCAGGCCCAGGTCGCGTGCAATCTGGACGTTCAGGTCGAACTCGACGGAGAGTGCGTTGGCGGGCAGGTAGACGCCGTCGACGATTACGACGTCGCTGTTTGCTACGACCTTCTCGTAGGCGGAGACTGCGCGTGCGGAGATCTCTTCGGTGTCGCCTTCTGCGATGAGTGCGAGGGCGTCGGTCATGGAGACGGCGCCGCCGACCTGCTCCTCAGCGAGGCCGAAGTGCTCGCGGATGAGGCGTGCTACGGGGTCGTCAGAGATGGTTGCGCCGTCGAAGACGGGGCGGAAGAAGCCGACGCGGTCTGCGCGCTTGATGAGGGAGTCTGCTAGGCCCAGGGCGACGAGGGACTTGCCCGAGTTCTGGGACATAGCGGAGAGGTAAAGACCGGTGGTCATAGTTTTACTTTCCTTCTATGCGGATGTTCGGCGCTGGGTCCCGCGGCTGCGCAGGGGTGTATGTGCTCCTGTGCGCGGGTGCGTCGAGCTTATAGGTCATCTTCTATCTTAAGGCGTTGTGGGGGTGGCGCCTAACAGGGGGTGCGGTGCGCTGCGTCATGTGGGAGGGCTGTTCCCCTGTTTGGGTGCGCTGTTTAGGGGTTGAGGATGCGCGCGTACCGCACGCTGTGGCCGGGTGCCCAGATGCCGCGTGCCTCAAATTCGATGCTGTTGCGCTGGTAGCCGAGGTGCTCGTAGAAAGAGAGTGCTCGTTCGTTTTCAGCCATGACCCACAGGTAGGAGTTCTCGTCCGGGTAGATGGCGGACTCGTAGAGTGCCCGGCCGAGGCCGGTACCGTGCGTGTGGTTGAGCGTGTACAGGTGCGTGAGCTTGCGGGTGCCCGCGGGCAGCTCGGGCATGGAATCGGCGCGTTCGAGCTCCCAATCGGAGGGCTCGCAGAGCGAGAGCGTCAGGCCGACCGGCTTCTCCCAGTCAATCCGCGCGCCGATGGAGCAGGAGAGCCCGCCATCGGGGGTCCATCCGGGTACGTCGTAGGCGAAGAAGCCGCGCACGGTGGGGGAGGAGATGTGGCGGCGGAAGTCTTCGAGGTATTCGTTGCGTTCGGCGCGGTGGCGGGCGGTGAAGCTTTCCCCGAGCGCGTCGAAGTAGAGCGGGTCGTAGGTCTGCTCCATGCAGTCCAGCTGCAGGTTGACGTACTTTTCGGCGTCGGTCGGTTCAATCGGTGCGAGCGCGTAGCGGCCCTGACATACAAATCCCATGGGTTCTAGTCTACTCAGCCGGTTTCTGCGGAGGCGGTTCCTCGCGGGTGCGTACGCTAGGGGCGTGCGGGTTGTCGGCTAGGCTAGTCGGCTAGTCTAGAGGGTATGGCGAAGAAGAGCAGGGCACCCAAGAAAACCCAAAAGGCACAGAAGAACCAGAAGAACCGCATCGACGATACCGAGAACACCCCCGTGCAGGGTGCCGCCGCTGGCGTGTACCCGATTTCCACGGGCGAGGCGGAGCTGGTCCCTGACGGCTATCACGCCGACGGCTGGCTGCTACTCATTAATGGTGTGCAGTCTTCCCACGTGATTGTGGGCGAACCCCGCCAGCTCGACTTCGAATACATGCGCTGGATTGCGGCGGTCGTCTCCTCGCACGTGGAGGAGCATCTGGACGCCGCGAAGCTGCGCATCACCCACCTGGGCGGCGGCGCGTGCTCCATGGCGCGCTATTTCGCTGACCTGTACCCGACCAGCCGCAACACGGTCGTTGAGCTGGATGCCAAGCTCGCCGAGTATGTGCGCGCCTGGTTCGACATCCCCAAGGCGCCGCGCGTGAAGATTCGCGTGGGTGAGGCGGGCGCCGTCACCGCAACCTTCGCGCCCGCATCCCGCGACGTGCTGATCCGTGATGTATTCGCCGGGGACACCACGCCCGAGGCGCTCACCACCGTCGAGTTCACCCGCACCGTCGCAGAGTCGCTGGCACCCGGTGGCCTGTACATCCTGAACTGCGGTGACGGGCCGGCGCTGACCGGTGCCCGCGCGGAGGCGTCCGCCCTGCTTGAGGTGTTCGAGTACGTGTGCATTGTGGCGGATTCCGCTATGTTGAAGGGCCGCCGCCGCGGCAACGTCATTATTGCTGGCTCCCACGCACCCCTGCCGGAGGCTGGTTCCGTGCAGGCTGCCGCTATCGCCCGTGAGCTCATGGGTGGAGGCGTGCCCGCCCAGTACTGGGACACCGCGCGTGTACGCCAGTTCGTGAGGTAGCGGTTTCAGCTGTTGCCTGGGTTTTCGGTGGTGGCTTAGGTCTTTCAGTAATGACCTAAGTTTTTCGACCATAGGTTAGTGACTTTGGTGGGGTCTTTTAACTACCGCCAAAGACCGTAACCTATCACCGAATTCGGCGCCCCCTCCACAGCAGACGCTACTATAGTGGCATGCGATACACCTACCTTGGCCCCTCCGGCACCTTCACCGAATCCGCCCTGCTGAGCGTCCCCGGCGCATCCGACGCCGAACGGATCCCCGCCACCAGCGTGCCCGACGCGCTCGCACGCCTCAACGCGGGCGAGGCAGACGCCGCCATGGTGCCCATCGAAAACTCCGTGGAGGGCGGCGTGAGCGCAACCCTGGATGCTATCGCAGCCAGCGAGGGTGTACGCATTATCCGCGAGGTGCTCGTACCAATCCGCTTCGTGCTGGTCGCCGCGAAGCCCATCAGCATCGAAGACGTTAAGACCATCTCCACCCACTCGCACGCCTGGGCGCAGGTGCGCGGCTGGGCGCAGGAGAATGTACCCACCGCCGCCTACCTGCCCGGCTCCTCCACCGCCGCGGCGGCTGTCGGCCTGCTCGAAGAGGGCTGCACCTACGATGCGGCAATCTGCTCCCCGGCGCTGCTGAACTACCACCCCGAACTGCACGTACTGCAGGACAACATCGGCGACAACAAGAACGCCGTGACCCGCTTCGTGCTGCTCTCCCGCACCGCCGACATCCCCGAATCGACCGGCTCCGATAAGACCACCCTGACCGTGCCGTTGCCCGCCAACCGCGCCGGCGCCCTGCTCGAACTGCTCGAACAGTTCTCCGTGCGCGGCGTGAACCTCTCCCGCATCGAATCGCGCCCCACCGGCGAAGGCATGGGCTCCTACTCGTTCAGCATCGACGCCGACGGCCACATCTACGAGGCACGCATGCGCGATGCACTGCGCGGCCTGCACCGCGTCTCCCCGACGCTGAAATTCCTCGGCTCCTACCCGCGCGCCGACCACGAAAACACCGAAGTCGACGCCATCCACTCCGATGGCTCCTTCGACGCCGCACACGAATGGGTTGAGTCGCTCTTCCCGAACGGTCGCCCCGCACAGCTGCAGCGCCGCTAGACACCCCCGCACCTACCCGCGCCCCACCAGCGCAAACCCCGCCCACAACCCACCGCAAGATTAGGTAGGATAAAACAGTGATTGATATTAACCTCCTCCGCGAAAACCCCGACGTCTTCCGCGCCTCCCAGCGAGCACGCGGCAAGGACGAAACCCACGTCGACCGCATCCTCGAAGCCGACACCGCACGCCGCGCACTCATCGGCGAATACGAGACCCTGCGCGCCGAACAGAACGCCTTCGGCAAGACCGTCGCAAAGGCACCCAAGGAAGAAAAGCCCGCCCTCGTCGCACAGGCGAAGGAACTGGCAGCCCGCGTCAACGAAGCAAAGGCAGCCTCCGAAGCGAAAACCGCCGAATACGAGGAACTGATCAGCAGCATCGAAAACCTCATCATCGACGGCGTACCCGTCGGCGGCGAAGACGACTACGTAGTCGTCAAGGAAGTCGGCACCCCCCGCGACTTCACCACCGAAGGCTTCGAACCGCGCGACCACCTCGAAATCGGCGAACTCGTCGACGGCATCGACATGGCACGCGGCGCGAAGGTCTCCGGCGCACGCTTCTACTTCCTCAAGGGCCAGGTAGCACGCCTCGAACAGGCACTCATGTGGATGGCGCTCGACCTCGCAACCGAGCACGGCTTCACCATGATGACCACCCCCACCCTGGTACGCCCCGAAATCATGAACGGCACCGGCTTCAACGTCAAGCACGACGACGAAATCTACCGCCTCGAACGTGATGACCTGTACCTGGTCGGCACCTCCGAGGTGGCGCTCGCCGGCTACCACACCGACGAAATTCTCGACTTTGAGAAGGGCGCGAAGAAGTACCTGGGCTGGTCCTCCTGCTACCGCCGCGAGGCTGGCTCCGCAGGTAAGGACACCCGCGGTATCATTCGCGTGCACCAGTTCAACAAGGCTGAAATGTTCGTCTACTGCCCCGTCGAGCAGGCAGAAGAGATGCACGCAAAGCTGCTGTCCCTCGAAGAGGAAATGTTGCAGCGCTGCGGCCTCGCATACCGCGTGATTGACACCGCCGCAGGCGACCTGGGTACCTCCGCAGCCCGCAAGTTCGACTGCGAGGCGTGGGTCCCCACCCAGGGCACCTACCGCGAGCTGACCTCCACCTCAAACTGCACCACCTACCAGGCGCGCCGCCTGAACATCCGCGAGCGCACCCCGGACACCGTGGACGAGGCAGGCAACGTGCGTAAGGGCCGCACCCGCTCCGTAGCGACCCTGAACGGCACCCTGGCGACGACTCGCTGGGTGGTTGCCATCCTGGAGACTCACCAGCAGGCAGACGGCTCCGTACGTATCCCCGAGGCACTCCGCCCGTACATGGGTGGCGCTGAGGTCATCCCCGCAGTAGCTGCTGAGTAATCTCACAACCAGCTGAAAAACCCGCTCACCGCGTAAACGGTGGGCGGGTTTTTGCGTATCCCGGTAGTCTAAGAACTATGCCTCTATACCGTAAACTCCTTGGTGTTTCTGCGGCGGCGGCTCTGACCGCCTCCGTCACTCGTGCCCGCCGTGAAGCGCGCCGACGCGCTATCGAACTGGGCGCGCCCTTCGGCGTTCTGCCGACCCTGCCCACCGGTGAGGCGCAGCGCGTGGGCGTGGTGTACAACCCGAGCAAGCCCGGTGCTGCGGCGGCTATTGAGATTCTGGAACGTACCCTCGCGGCGAACGGCCACCCGCAGGCGCTGGTGCGCACCACCCGCGTGGACGAGCCCGGTTCCGGGGCTGCCCGCGAGCTGATTGCTGAGGGTGTTGATCTGCTCATTGCTGCCGGTGGTGACGGTACGGTGCGTGCTGTGGCGGCGGCGCTGGCGCATTATGAGGGTCCCAAGCCGCGCCTGGGTATTCTGCCGATGGGTACCGGTAACCTGCTGGCGCGTAACCTGTACATTCCGGTGAGTGACGTGGCGGCGTGCGTGAATATTGCGCTCAACGGTGCAGGTCAGAGCGTTGATGCGATTGAGATGACGACGACGAGCACCCCCGGCGAAGAAACCGAACACACGTTCTTTGTAATGAGTGGTGCCGGCTTTGATGCGCTCGTCATGAATGATACGAACGAGGATATTAAGGCGAAGTTCGGCTGGGTTGCGTACGTGCAGTCCGGCATGAAGCATATGCTGGGCAGGTCGCATCCGGTGCGCATTAGCGTGGACGGTGGGGAGCCTCGTACTTTGCCGATGCGGTCGGTGCTGATCGCGAATTGTGGCCGCCTGCAGGGTGGTATTCGCCTGGCGGATATGACGGATGTGAATGACGGTAATCTTGAGGTGATTGTGGCATCGCCGCGTGACCTGGTGGAGTGGGGGCTGCTGATGGCGAAGGTTACGCGCCGCACGATTTTGGGTTCGCCGCGCATTGAGTTGCCGGTGATTCGCCACCTGGTGGGGTCTGAGGTGGTGTTGGAGTTCCCGGATGGTGCGCAACCGGTTGAGGTGGATGGCGACCCGGCACCGTCGGCGTACCGCATTAGCGCGCGCGTGCTGCCTGCCGCCGTGGAGGTGGCGGTCCACCCCGAGGTGCTCTAGTGGGTGTAGTGAAGGTGCTGTGGGAGAGGCTGGCACCACCCCGAATCACCTATATGTGACCTGGATTATGAAAAAAATCGCGGATTTTTTCACTATTCCTTAAAAATTTTAGGAATAATGAAAAAAATCGCGGTTTTTTTCACTATTAAGGAGGACTAGATGAGTGTTGCCGGTCACGGATACCGAACTCTGAAAAGTATTTTCCATGAACGCGGCGAAGCTGCCGTACAGGAGGAACTGCAGGTACGCCGCAACGGCTACTCCACCTACCTCCTCAACGATTTCATGGTAGGGGAGCACCCCCTGTTCTACTTGGTGGATCGTACCGTGCTTGCCCATTACGACCGTATTATGGTGCGGGAGCGGACTATCGAACAGCTGAGTTCTCGCTTACCTGGTGTCGCGATGAGGAGCTACCTATCTGACCTGGCAGTACGCAGCATCGTGGCCACTGACAGCATTGAAGGTGTGCATACAACTCGCCGGCTGATTTCTGACGCACTTACATCTGGTGACAGTGAAGATCCTCGCGCTAAACGTGCTGTGGAATTTATGAATCTATTGAACACACTAGGAGAACGTCGGCCGCCTGATACGGTCGAGGAAGTGCGCAAGCTTTATGACACCCTGCTTGAGGGGCATCTGGATGATGAAAATCGTCTAGACGGAGCACTTTTTCGTGCCGGTCCTGTCCATATCACTAGTGGTACTAAGGTTGTGCATAAGCCCCCGATGGGCGAGGAAGCTATCACCGCTAACATTCAGGCGGCGCTCGACCACGCCCTTGACCCGAACGTGCCGGCGTTATTCTCTGCAATCGCCGCGCATTTTATGGTGGAGTACACACATCCCTTCTACGACGGCAACGGACGATTTGGCAGGTACCTCCTCGCTTCCCATATGGTGTGGGTACTCAGCCACCTGACGGCGCTTACTCTGCCGAGCACACTTAACCTCCATAAAGAGCGTTATTACAAGGCGTTTTCTGATGCTGAGGAGCGACTCAACTACGGTGAAGTAACTACTTTTCTGCATGCCTTCCTTGAACTGATTGAGAAGGCACAGGAATACCTAGAAAAGGAGTTGGCGACCCGCTACGAGGCGCTAGTATCGCTGAATAAGCGTACTGCTGAGTTGAATCAGAACCATGAGTGGCTGAGGGGCGAAACAGCAAAAAATCAGAAGAAGGTGGATTCCCTGCTTGACCTTCTGCATCTGTTGGGACAAGCCAATATTTTCCGTGCGCCAGTCGCCCCCACCTCAAGCGAGCTACAGGAGGTGTTGGGTGTTACGGCGCCGACTCTGCGCGATAGACTCAAACTGCTGCAGGGGCTTGGGTTTGTTGAGGGCGTGAAGGCTGGCCGTACGATGCGCTGGTCCCTCACCGAGGCGGGAATCGCCCTGCTGGGCCTGCCCGCCGTTGATGATGACGAAGAATAGCCCACGAGCATAAGAAACAGGGGAGGGGACGCACCGGAGTGCGTCCCCTCCCCTAAAAACTGTTGTTTCCCGTAACTCCTAGTAGTGGTAGTGATAGTGATAACGAGGAGTCGAGGCAGCCACCGCGGTAGCTGTAGTCGCTGCCAGAATGCCGGTAAGCAGAACGTTCGCCTTGCGCTGTTCATACAGCTGCTGATTCATCAGGTCCTCCACAATAGCGTTATGGATTCGCTGCTCCTCAGCCTGCTGCTCCATGCTGAGGCGAACCCACAGCTCGTGCTTCTCCTTCTCGAACAGGTTCAGCGCATCCTGCAGGGTGAAGGACCGACCCTGCCGCACGTACTTGTACAGGCTGTCCGAGGCGTACGGGTACAGGTAGTCTTCCGGGTACCAGTGGGAGAAACGCTCCATGTACTCCTTATGTACCTTCGATAGTTCCGCACGTGCCGGGTCCTCATACTCGCGCCACACAGATTCGTTGTGCGCCTGGCGTTTCAGGTTCTCTCGCTCCACACTCATCATTGCCAGCGGGTAGATGCCGAAGTACTTCCACAGCCACCAGGCAACCGCGATAGCAGCGGCAGAAACCAACGCCGGGACGTGGATGGTGTGCCAGGGAATATCACTGGAGTGAATCTGCGGGTTAGCGACAAGATACCGCAGGTACGTCACCATCATGATGAGGGCACTAATAAGGTACGTCCAGGCGAGGACCTTCACGAAAGCTACAAAGAGCTTAGTGATTTTGATGCGAGGCGGGTTAGGCACAGCGGTAACGTACGACTCCTGGGCGCTCTTCAAAGAAGCCGCCCAGGGTGCTGCGCGATCCACCAGCTGCTTGACCTGGCGGAGGTGTTCCAGCAGGTCCTGACGCTGATGCATCTGCTCCTGCGGAATCGGGGAATGAGTGGATGGTGCCGGGATGGGGGTGGGACTACTGGACGACATGGGGGTCTGCGACATTGGTGTGCCCTTTTCGTAGTGTGAATCGGTGTTTTATTCAGCCGGTGCGGCGGTTTCAGCTCTGACTAGGCGGCTTTCCAGGTGACGTACTTGCCCTTGTCATATTCGTCAGTCACCTGCGGCTGCTCGGCGGGAACCCACAGAGCCCAGTCGCCGTTGTGCCATTCCAGGGTCGTCTCAAAGTAACGGTAGGTACCTGACGGGGTCTGAAAGAGAATGCGGATGACTGCGCGTTCCGGGGTGTACGACATGTAGCGGTACCCCATGATACGAACCACGGTGCGGGTCTTCGTGTCCTGCAGACGTTCCTTGGTGATTTGCTCAGCGCCGGGTCCGATGACGGTCGGCATGTACGCCTCCGGGCTGTCATTAACGTGGATGACCGCCCACGCGGCTGCGTACAGGGCACCCTGCGCAGAGTGCTCAAAACAGCTGCGAATAGGGGACTCTACAACGGGGCCGGCGGTCTGCGAGACGGGTCCGGTCCACCCCGACTCGGTGGTCACCCACTGGGTGTCTTTCGGGGCGGTTTTCAGGACGGTCTTGTCTGCGGATGCTCCAGCACCGCACGTGCCGGGCTCAATCACGACGCCGGGTTTAGCTTTTAGGGTTTCGTTGGGGGAGGCGCCTCCTCGCGGCACCCACAGGAGGGTGAGCCCGAGGAGTAGCAGGCCAATGATGTAGAAGAACCCGATGAGCGCGCGGGGAATGGCTGGACCTGATGCGGTGTTATATGTTTTCACGAGTCTCCAATCGTATCTTCCCGGCGGTGGGTTATAGACTGAGCCAGCCCCTCGGCGCTGGGGGCGGTGTTTACTGGTTGAGAGTGAGTGGAGACAGTAGAGCATCCCCATGTGAGGTGCCTCCTTAGGAAGCGGAATCACCGGCTACTGGGTGCTCTCATATGAGCGTCAAAAGATACCCTAGCATGCCTACCGTCAGGGCGCTGAGCGGGCGGTCATTCTCTCATGAAGAGAGAGCGCGAAACAAGAAAAAGGCGCACCCCGTAGGTGGTAATCCGTCGTTTTATCCTGATAATCCCCAATATACGGAGGTTGTATCTACCCGCAACCGGTTTAGTCATGCATGACTGGGAGTCTAGTTTCAGATGCAGAAAAGGCACCCGCTGAGGGTGCCTTATGCGCGAGGTCCGTAGCTTCGACCAGAATCCACCAGTACACCCCGCTACGGCTCACCCGGTATACCTCATCGCCTTGCGGCGACTACCTCAGGGTTCTTGCTTTACCTTGCACCCTCAACTATACGGAACCCCTCCACACCCTGCAAACGATATGGTTATGGAACGCCACCTAATCCAACGCCACCTAATCCGAAATGAGGTAGATGAACCTTCTGCCTGGTATCTGAGAATTTCTAATACGGGACGGTGCGCCAGAGCGTAAAGTAGCGGCATGACCAACGGCGGTGCACACCTACGGGAAGTGCGTTAGGGTGGGAATATACGAGGTGCCTCCCAAGAAAACGGGGGGTGGGGATCGCCGTCGACGCGAGAAGAAGCATGCGGCGGAAAAGCCTGCCGACTAGGCGAGAAGTGCAAGAAGCAAAATCTTCCGCCGAACCCAGCGCAACCGGGCAGTATCAGCCCGTCGACTACCTTCCGGAAAGGGGATAACCGTGGAAGACAGCACCCCCGATTTTGATGCGCTCTACGAATACATCGTGTGTAATGGCCCTGAAGTGTTCACCGAGCTAATTCGTGCAGAAGAAGACGAAGAAAAGCGTTATTTCTACTATTCTCTACAGGACTATTCTCTGCAGCAGAAGCAGCGCGTCATCATCGCTGATGAGAACTTCGTAGTCTAAATCGACAACACCCGCTGGTACGAGCCGGTGTACTGGCGTGCCGGTTCAAAGGTGTTGCTCGACGAGCCGAGATACGGTCTGCACCTCAGCTAACCGTCACCTCCCACCCTCACATCCCAGCCGTGAGGCCGACCTGCGAAGGTCAAGAAAGGAACATCCAGTGTCAGATCGTTTTGACCTGCACCTGCGCTACCCCGAACTATTCGAGCCGCTCACCGAAGAGCAGCGCCGCAACATCATGCAGCCCCTCGCCTCATCCTGGCTTGAGGGCGACAACCCCACCCGCGAAGACGTCACGCTACTCATCGACTACGAGCTCGGGCGAATCACCGCGGAAGAATACGACCGGCAGGCACTAGCGAAGGCGCTCGCTTACCAGGTGCTGACAAGCCAAAACGTGGACCAGCACGCAGAGGAGGGCGAATAAACCGTGAATCATCAGCAGAACTGGGTGGCGTACTTCTACCCCGAACCCTACCAGCACGTCATGCGGAACAAGCCGGGTATCAAGGACCCCGCGGCGCTGTCGCTCTATGAGCACCGCATCGTCACCCGACGGGGCTACGAGCTCACCAAGAACCCCGAGCTCATCGCCCACACCTTCAACGCGGAGCACCTCAAGGCCATTCACCGCTACCTTTTCCAGGACGTGTACGACTGGGCGGGGGAGTACCGCACCGTGGACATGTCCAAGGGTGTGAGTGCTTTCGCGAGCGTTCAGCGCGGGCCCTTGAGTATTGACCGGTACCTCGACTACGTTTTCGCCACTAGCCGCGCGACTGACTGGGCGAGCCTGAACCATCAGGAGTTTGTGGAGGTTGCCGCCGCGATTTTTGCGCACCTGAACCACGCGCATCCCTTCCGCGAGGGTAATGGTCGTGCGACCCGCATTTTTATGGATCATGTGGCGGCGCGTAGTAATTTCCGGTTTGATTATGCGCGTGCTGGCCTTCGCGGCTGGAACCAGAGTTCGATGTTTAGCGGCCCGGATCGCGGGTATTTTGAGGTGCATCCGGAGGAGCTGCATCAGCTGTTCGGCATCATTACTGTGCCGTGTGACGCGTAGTCAGGCCACTAATACACCTCGGGCAGATGCCCGATGAGGGCATTAAAGCGCGGATGTCCGCCACCTTATTGGTAAGGCGGTGGGTTTTCCCTGTATGCGCGGGGGTGAGCCCGACAGACACGCTTATATGTTGGATTTTGGTCAAATTATTGTATATTTGTCCCGTACCCTCTTTCAGTGCATGCCCGAGAAGGTAACATCTCAGCCGACGTTGGCTGTTCATTATAGACTGCATCACACAGTGCTTACATCGAATTTGGCCCGAGTTGTGAAGTCAACGGGGGATTTTCAAGAGGCGGAGCGACTGTTCAGAGAGGCTATCGCGATGGACCCAGAGTTCGCCGAATATCACCAGGATTTCGCGTCGTTCTTGAGCGATATGGGCCGTTTTGAGGAAGTAGCGGTAGAGGCAGGACGCACGGTTGAGCTCGATCCGAGCATAGATGTCCAGATAGCTCTCAACGACCTCCAAGCCCGTTTTCCGAACGACGAACTTATTAACGAGGCCGTACACCTGAACTCGAATACCGAATGACTGGAAACATAATGGTGATCAATCACAAGCGACGGGGCGAAACACAGAGCGCTGCTCGTAGCCTGCATCTGAGAGACATGCCCATCGAGCACTTGTATGCGCGCTATCAAAGGATAGCGCGGAACCTGCCGAGACGGATCCGCTGGCTTGCTTTGGTATTCGCGCCAACGAGCACGAGTTTCACCGTCTTCACCGCTGGCCTACTGAATGTTGCAGGGGCTCTGATGATTACGGCAGGTATCGGCCAGGTAACGTCAGGTGAGAGGGCCCCAGGCAGTGCTATTTGGTTACTCATCTTCGCTTTCCTGGCTGAAAGCCTAGGGTACTGGGTGAAGGAACGCCAAGAGCTTATTCTCACGATCGCGGTTCGACAGCTTACATACCGCCGTTTCCGGGACATCTTTGGTAGGTCATCCCATCCGCCGGAAGCTCACGGGCATGTTCTCACATACCCAGCACAGATCAGCCAGTTTGCCTTCGTTGTTGATTTCGCCGTTTCAACCGTTCAGATTATTGCCTTTCTCGCGGCTTCGCTCGCGCTATATGGTGCAAGCGGCGCCATCGCTGCGTTGCTTATCACTGGATTGGTATTCGTCAGCGTCCGTCTCATCAACTTGGTGGGCCGACTATGGGAACAGTACGTCGCTCTAGAGGGAGAGCGTAGGCAGTGGATCCAGCGTGTAGCAAACGCGCTGCCTCGGGGGCAAAGCATCCCCAGCTGGGGTACCGCCCTGGACAAGGTCGCTAGCATCCGAAACACCGAAGAGCAGCTTCTGCGCAGACGGGTTCCGTTGCAGGTCCTGAATGGATTCCTTGAACGGGGAGCACTAACTGCGGTGCTCGCTGTGGTTGCGGTTCTCGGCGCGTGGCTCTGGCCATCCGCTTCTTTCGGTGTTGGAATTATTTTGGCAGCCCGCTACCTGTACGCAGCGGTGCAGAACAACATCGTAAACTATCGGGTTATTCGGCTCGCTGTGCCAATGATGCGTGAGCTCGACAAGCTCGAGTCGTCTCCAAATTGCACGGTTAAACAGCAGGACTGGGTGGGGCAGCCTTCAAATTCTAGAGAGGTGCTTGCAGCTACGTCTGAGCGCGCTGAAGCATTGCGCACATCCGTGACCACCCCCGATTCTGCTTTCGTACCACGCAACCCGGAAGTGTCCCATTCGGTGTTGTCAGCGTGGCGAGCTTCTGCTTCGCCACATCAGGTATCCCGGTTCACTAGCCTCGCTTTAGGTATGGGGCTCACTGAGGATGTGATCGGGCGGTTCTGGCAAGACGCAACAACCTTGTCGTCAGGAGAGAGACACCGTGCTGCTGTAGCTATCGTTTTGGCAGACAAACCGGACTGGCTAATTTTGGACGATACGTTCGCAGCGCTTGATCCTGTAACACGAGAAGTGGTTGCCGAGAGGATCTTAGAGTGCGTGCCAAAGTGCACACTTCTGGCAAGCTCGGAGGAGTACGTACCGAGTGCCTTCACCCCCGGCAATGATGCGAGGGTAGACCCTCTTGAATTGCAGGCTCATAGCCCCGGGGCAGCTAAGGAGGCAGATGCTGGTTCGACGGATGTGAGCGAGGGACAGGACCTTCCTGACCCTGAGCCGAAGCGTGCCACATTCCGACGATCGGCCCTGTTGTTGTTTGGACCGCATTTGGTGTGGATTACGTGTGGCGCCCTACTCTTGAGCGGATCCGAAGTTGCTTTTGCATTGACGATTGCTCACAGTGATGGGCTGTCTGCTCAGGTTGCTGGAGTGTCAGCTGCTTGCGCACTGGCAGCAATTGTTGGATCCGTCATGTTCTTTGGCCCGCTCTATTGGGCTCCCATCGCTAGGCTGAGCGATTTGCACGACCGGGTTATACGGAGGCTCGATCGATTCGCTAGTCCTAGAACAAGCGGTGCGGTCATGGGGCGGATGGGTGAAGACTTCTCCGACCTTCAGATGGCGGTGCCTAGCGCCCTGGGTTCGGTATTTATGGTCATTCTACAGACCTTTATGCTCATCGGAGGCGCAGTGGCCGGCGCCCCGCTGTTCATAATCGTTGTGTTGGCGGTAGCACCCCTAGCGATGCTTGCTATGCGTCAGGGTTCAAAGTGGATTCTCCCTGCCTCGACGACGGCTGCCAATCGCCGAGGTGACTTCATCGGGGTGGTTGGTGCCCAGGCTGGCTTACACGCTGCGCCCGTCAGTGCAGGGCTGCGTCGGGCTGGAGAAGAAGCCTACGCTCATTCGGAGGCTGCATACGTCAGCAGCTCGATTCAGTTGGCGAACGCCTACGCACTGCGTACGGGACTGATCCAGTTGCTTGTGTTGTCACTGAATGTTTCTGCAGTGGTATTGGCACTGATGGTCGAAGGATCGAACTCAGTGGTTGCTCCCGCGGTCGTAATATATTTTGCAGTAACTCTGTCATCTGGCATCCAATCTACGGTGGAGACGCTGCAACAGGTTGGTGTAGTCAGCTTGACTGCGGAGCGTGTTCGGATGCTTGAAGAGTACCGGGCCGACCGTTCTTATCCGCCCGTGCGGTCTGCTGACCTGGCTCTGCTTGAGAGCGTTCTTGACTCTGGGTGTTCTATGGTTGCCTTGATTGGACCAACTGGCGCGGGGAAGTCCGTCATGCTTGATGCTCTATACCGCCGGTATCCCCAAGGCGAAGTGGTAATCGTACCAGATATCGATCCGTTCGCATCTGAAGCATCGAATTCGAGCGGGCTCATGCTTGCGCGTTCCGTGTTACGTGACGGCGCTGCCCGGCTTGTGTTGCTTGATGAGACCTTGAAGAGTCTCACTCCGTCAGAGGAGCGCACTGAGCTCGAATCGATGGCGTGCGCTATCGAAGGCAGTGACAAGCAGGTTGTGATTGTCCTTCACTCGCGCTCTAACCTTGATCGTTTCAAAGAAGTGGTGAATTTAGATGAGTAAGCTGACCCAAGTACTACGTTTTTCTCCAAGAACTATCGCAGTAGCTGCTGAGTAAAGGATTGCCCGCCCGCTAAGGCGTATCAAAACCAGCCGAAAAACCCGCCCACCGCGTAAATGGTGGGCGGGTTTCTGCGTAACCGGGTAGTCTAAGAACTATGCCTCTATACCGTAAACTCCTTGGTGTTTCCGCGGCGGCAGCGCTGACCGCCTCCGTCACTCGCGCCCGCAAGAACGCGCGTCGACGCGCTATCGAACTGGGTGCGCCCTTCGGCGTTCTGCCGAGCCTGCCCACCGGTGAGGCGCAGCGCGTGGGCGTGGTGTACAACCCCAGCAAGCCCGGCGCTGCGCCGGCTATCGAGATTCTGGAACGTACCCTCGCGGCGAACGGCCACCCGCAGCCGCTGGTGCGCACCACCCGCGTGGACGAGCCTGGTTCTGAGGCAGCCCGCGAGCTGATTGCCGAGGGCGTTGACCTGCTGATTGCTGCCGGTGGTGACGGTACGGTGCGTGCTGTGGCGGCGGCGCTGGCGCATCATGAGGGGCGCAAGCCGCGTCTGGGTATTCTGCCGATGGGTACCGGCAACCTGCTGGCGCGCAACCTGTACATCCCGGTGAGTGACGTGGCGGCGTGCGTTGATATTGCGCTCAACGGCGCGGGTCAGGCCGTTGACGCGATTGAAATGACGACGACGGGCACCACCGGCGAAGAAACCGAACACACGTTCTTTGTGATGAGTGGTGCCGGCTTTGATGCGCTCGTCATGAACGATACGAACGAGGAGATTAAGGCGAAGTTCGGCTGGGTTGCGTACGTGCAGTCCGGCATGAAGCATATGCTGGGCAGGTCGCATCCGGTGCGCATTAGCGTGGACGGTGGGGAGCCTCGTACTTTGCCGATGCGGTCGGTGCTGATCGCGAATTGTGGCCGCCTGCAGGGTGGTATTCGCCTGGCGGATATGACGGATGTGAATGACGGTAATCTTGAGGTGATTGTGGCATCGCCGCGTGACCTGGTGGAGTGGGGGCTGCTGATGGCGAAGGTTACGCGCCGCACGATTTTGGGTTCGCCGCGCATTGAGTTGCCGGTGATTCGCCACCTGGTGGGGTCTGAGGTGGTGTTGGAGTTCCCGGATGGTGCGCAGCCGGTTGAGGTGGATGGTGATCCGGCACCGTCGGCGTACCGTATTAGTGCGCGGGTGCTGCCTGCCGCCGTGGAGGTGGCGGTCCACCCGGACGTGCTCTAGCGGGTAGCGCCCTAGAGTTGGCTTAAACGTATAAACGCGGTGGGGCATGACCTAATGAAAGGTCGTACCCCACCGCGCTTTTGTCGGTTGTGCCGGTTTTTAGTTTTTAGGCTTCCCAGGTAATGAACTGGTCAGGGTCGTCTACATTCGTGAAAGTCGGCAGAGTGGAAGGAACCCAGAAGCGCCAGTCACCATCATGCCATTCCATGACCATGTCCCAGCTACGGTATGTACCCGAGGGAATTTTGATCATGACGCGGATAGTTGCTCGTTCAGGGGTATAGGAGATGTAGCGGTAACCTACAAGCTGGACTGTGGTAGTTGACTTCTTGGTGCGGCTCTCGCGCGCAGCGTCAGCACCAGGCCCAATCAGAGTAGGCATGTATGCTTCCGGAATCTCATTCACTTGAATGTATGCCCACATAGCCGCATACAGTGCACCCTCAGCCGAGTGCTCGAAGCAGTTACGAATCGGTGAGTTTGCTACCGGACCTGCGGTCTTCGATACCGGACCCATCCAACCCCCATCGGTGGTTACCCACGTGGTGTCCTTGGGGGCTGCGTCCAGTACTGCCTGGTCGTCTGAGGCGCCAGCGCCGCAGGTGCCTGCCGCTACCGTTGAGGTGGCCTTCGACTGAGTCGCACCGTTCGAGCCGCCCGCGGCGGAGGTGTTGGAATTATCGCCGCCGCGCGGAATGAGCACGATGACCAGTACGACGAGGAGGGCGACGACGGCTGCTGCCAGTCCGAAAGCCCAGCGGGGGATGGTGACTCCGCCCTTGTTCTCCATAACAATCTCCAATCTTTTGCCCTAGCTAAGGGCACATTTTGAGGCTTTGCTCTGGTTAGAGCAGAGTCTGAGTGAGTGATAGAAAGGGAAGTGTCGAGTAGTTTCTCTCCTCAGAGAGATACAAGATTTGTTGGTGAGTAGGCTACTGCGCGTTTGCTGGTTAGCGTTTGAATCCCCACTCAGCGAATTTCTCCTTGCCGATGGTGAATCGCTGTGAGGGATCATCAGATTCATCCATCAGTATGTTCGTTGTGAGTTCTGACTTTTCTGAGTCAAAACGCCAATCGCCGTCCTCCCAGACCATGCGGATGGGCACCCAGCCGATATTGATTGACTTGCCCTTCTTCTGAACCATGAAGTAGACCTTCACCGTGGCACGCTCCGTAGAGTATCCCTGGATACTGTAGGCATAAATAACCGATACATAGTCAGACATGTCATCATTCGAGTCGCTGGACTCTTCTTCTTCCCACGGATCGGGTTTGCCATCGTAGCGGCTAGAGAAGATAGCACGACGCGCGTCAGCTGGTATTTCGTCATTACCAATCACAACCATTGCATTAATGGCAGACATAACTGCACCTGTCGGGTTGTGCGCAAAGCACTGGCCCAGACGACCCTGACGCACGGTCGGACCATAAATTTTAGATACCGGATAATGGACGCCATCGGTCATCTGCTCCCAGGTGTAGTCAGAAGGAATATCCGCAGAAAATTCCTTACCCGTCGGCACCTTTACATCGCATACTGCGCGGTGGCTGGTGTTCGCGGAGCTACTTGCCGCTAGAGCTGAGATGGAGGGCTCTGCAGCGCTAGAGGAGGCAGGCTGCTGCTGTTCCGTATTGTTGGAAGAGCCTGCTGCTACGGGGTTTGAGTCTTTACCACCAGGGATAAGAACAATAACCAACAAAACTAGTAGGGCGACTACAGCGGCAGCGACAGCGAGCGCCCAGCGGGGGATGGTCACGCCTTTGGGGTTATTTTCACTCATTTTTTCTCCAAAATGCTTATAAAGCAGTAGAGGTGTTAGCTATCGTTCTTCTTGAACACGTGAGAGGGAAGCTGATTGGTGTCAGTCAGCACTTTGGCTTTGATTTCTGAATCGTCGGAGTCAAAGCGCCAGTCGCCGTCTTCCCAAACCACACGGATAGTGAACTGAACAACGACTCGTCTCGGCGAGCGACTGAGGATTGCAAACTGAACGGTGGCCTGTTCTGGGCTGTAACTCTGAACCTCATAACCGAAAACCTGCATGTCTAGACTCTGCGGAGTTGGGTTATCGAGGGGGTCATTTGAAGTGCGTGCGGACAGCAGAGCACGACGCTCAGCCTCAGAGATCTGGGGGTCACTTTGTGCGTGGACAAGTGAGATTGCAGCCATGGCGGCTCCAGTCGGATTGTGGGCGAAGCACTGACCGGTCTTCCCAACCTTTACCGTCGGACCGTAGATTGCAGATACCGGGTACTGCGCACCGTCGCTAGTAGCGGCCCAGGTGTAATCTGAGGGCACCTCGGCAGAAGATTCTTTGCCGGTGGGTACTTTCACATCGCATACTGCGCGGTGGCTGGTGTTCGCGGGGCTACTTGCCGCTAGAGCTGAGATGGAGGGCTCTGCAGTGCTAGAGGAAGCAGGCTGCGACTGCTCGTTATTTGAAGAGCCTGCTGCTACGGGGTTTGAGTCTTTACCGCCAGGGATAAGAACAATAACCAACAAAACTAGTAGGGCGACTACAGCGGCAACGACAGCGAGCGCCCAGCGCGGGATGGATACGTTATTTGGCTTATTCTCAGCCATAATTTTTCCAATCTATTTCAGAAGTCTTCATACCCAACGGATTTGTAGAAGTACTAGCCGCGGCTCTGCTTGAACACGTGGGAGGGGAGTTGGGATTTATCGGTGAGGACAACAGGCTGCATCTCAGATTTATTGGAGTCCAACCTCCAATCGCCGTCTTCCCAGACCATGCGGATAGGAACACGAACAACCATGCTAGAAGGGACACGATAGCGGATGTAGAGATACACTACTGATTGCTCAGGGGAGTAGCTCTCAATCTCATAGCCCACATAATATGCATCAACTTTTTTATCGTCTGCGGCGGGATGCCAGAGATTGTCCTCTGACGCGTCACGGCGAGATGAGAGCAAAGCCATTCGCTCAGCTTCAGAACTTTCTGAATTACTTAGGGTAGTTACTGCCCCAGCCGCTGCCAACGCGGAGCCGGTTGGGGTGTGAGCATAGCACTGACCTACATGACCAACTCGGACAGTTGGGCCGTACGTCGGGCTGATTGGGTACTCAACTCCCAGCGGTATCCGTTGCCAAGTAAGATCTTCAGGAGCTTTATCCGAATGTTCTGCGCCTGAAGGCACTATTACATTGCAGGTAGCTCGAGCATTGGTGCTCGCGGAGCTACTTGCCGCTAGAGCGGAGATGGAGGGCTCGGCAGATGCTGAATTGGAAGTACCGGCTGAAGAGGACTGCTGCTGTTCCGTATTGTTGGAAGAGCCTGCTGCTACCGGGTTTGAGTCTTTACCGCCAGGGATAAGAACAATGACCAGCAAAACCAGTAGGGCGACGACGGCTGCTGCCAGTCCGAAAGCCCAGCGGGGGATAGTTACTCCACCCTTGTTCTCCATAACAATCTCCAAAATACGTAGACCCCGCGATTCGGGGCGCGACAAAACCACCCCCAGCAGGAGGGCAGAGATTGAATGAGTGATGAGAGTATGCGGTGCCGCAGGAAAAGCATCTGAGCCAGAACACAACATCGAGGACTGCAAGACGCAAAAACACGGCGGCACGTGGTTATCGGTGTCAAAAGATACCCTATCATGCCTAAAGATATCCTGCAGGCGCTCGCCCTGAGCTACCATGATATGAGCTGGACTGCACAAAAAACACCGAATTTCTACCGATAATCCGGTACCTAACCGTGCACCCACTATGCGTCAACGCCCGACGCAGACACCAGCCGCAGGCGGTCGCAACGCTACACAGCCTAAGCATATGCCCCGCCTAGACGCATCACACCGATACATAGATACCGTTCATCAGAGAAAGCCCCTCTCCATGACCCGCAAAATCACCGCAACCGCCGCTGCCCTCGCACTGCTCGCCAGCGGCTGCTCCGCTAGCACCGATAGCTCCGCGCCGGGCGGAACCCTCATCACCGGTGGCGCCTCAACCGCAACCAGCACCCCCACCCCCAGCTCCACCACTCCTGCACCTGCAACCACCACCGCAGGTCGCACCCCCACCGTCGCCGAGGTGACCGCCTCCCCGAGCGCAGAGGCAAGCACCACCGCAGCATCCACCATTGCGGCAGCCACCCCGACCCCGACCGTGAGCCTTGACCCCTCCCCTCTGGCAGGAACCGGTGGCGGACCCCAGCAGCCCTCCAGTGTTCCCACCCTCAACAGCATCACTGACGAAGACCGCGGTCGTGCTCTTGAAGCCGCGAAAGCAATCGTCGCCGCCTACACCAACGGCAAGCCGTACAAGGAATGGTCAGAAGAGCTTTACCCCATGGTCGACCCCGAAGTGCAGAATGAGTACGGGCCTAACTCGCGTATTGACCTTTTGAAAGGAACCGTAATCAGCGCTGAACTGGTTGATGACCCGACCCTGAAAGTTCCTGGTGGGGACAACCCCTACTGGCTCACGGTTAGCGTGCGAGTCGAGGGAAGCCTCAGCCCCGCCTACTATGTGCGTTTGCACCGTACCGCGGAGCGACCCAATAAGTGGAAGGCGTCTCATATCCTTGAACCGCAGGGCTACAAGCTCTTTGCTGAAAAATGGCTCAAGCAGCATAACAAGTAGAGCGATGGGCGCGGCTTCCCGCTAGGATGAGCTCCTGCAGGGGACCTGGGTCGGGGAGCTCTCCCGGCACCCTAACTGCCTATTTGTGACCTGGATTATGAAAGAAATCGCGGATTTTTTCACTATTTCCTGAAAATCAGGAGGATAATGAAAAAAACCGCAATTTTTTACACTATTTTTCTTGCTGTTCACCCCGGTACAGTCCTCGCCTCTAGATGCTGTGACTCGGCAAGAATCCCGATAGCTAGAGAGCCCACCG
>NZ_CAJZIE010000013.1:0-36013 GCF_916049665.1 uncultured Rothia sp.
ATTGCTGTGCTCTGTATTGCTGTGCTCTGTATTGCTGTGCTCTGTATTGCTGTGCTCTGTATTGCTGTGCCCTGTGTTGCTGGGTAGGGTTTTAGGCGGCGGTCATCTGCTCCCAGACGGCGCGCACCTGCTCGGCGGTCTCCTCCAGCGAACCGCCATTATCGATAATCCAGGTGGCTACCGCCTCACGCTGCTCGTCGGTTGCCTGCGCGGCGATGCGGGCGCGCGCATCCTCTTCGCTCATGCCGCGCGAAGAGACCAGGCGTTCTAGGCGGGTCGCCAGGGGAGTGCGCACCACGACCACGCCGTCGAAGGCGGACGGGTCGCCACTCTCCACGAGTAGCGGAATGTCCTCCAGAATAATGCCGCTGAACCCGGGGTCGGACTGTGCCCGCTCCACCAGCTGTGCGGCACGCTCACGGATGGCCGGATGCACAATCGCGTTCAGACGCAGGCGCGCCTGCTCATCATTGAACACGATACGCGCCAGGGCGGGGCGGTTGAGGCGGTCGTCCTCATTCAGCAGGTGCTCGCCGAACTCCGCGACCGTGCGGGCGAGAACCGCCTCGCCGGGCTCCATGAGGGAGCGGGAGATAGCGTCCGCATCCACCAGGAACGCGCCCTGCTCAACGAACAGGGCGGCGATGGTGCTCTTGCCGCTGCCGATACCGCCGGTGAGGGCGTAACGGCGCACGGGCTTAGCCGAAGAGTCGGGTGAGGAGTGCTTGGACATGGAACGGTGCTCCTGACGGGCTGTGCCACAATAGATAGGTACTGATTAGAGGAGGACACATGCAGGAAGAAACTCGCGCCAACCGCTACCTTGTGCCGCGCGGCGATGAGCCCTATGAGAGCCTCCTCGAAATTAAGCGTAGCGAATTTATTGGTCACATCAAGCGCGTGAGCACCGTCGAGGAGGCGCGCGCCTACATTGAGTCGGTGCGCAAGACCTACCACGATGCCCGCCACGTGTGCTCGGCGTTCATTATTGGTGCCGACCGCGATATTCAGCGTTCCTCCGATGATGGTGAGCCCGCCGGTACCGCGGGTGTGCCGATGATGCAGGCGCTGCTGGCGCGTCAGACCCGCGAGGACGGCACCACGGATTTGTCGGATGTGGTTGCCGTGGTTGTGCGCTATTTCGGTGGCATTAAGCTCGGCGCGGGCGGTCTGGTGCGTGCCTACACAGATTCGGTGGTGCAGACCCTGGACTCGGCCCAGTTCGATTCACGTGAGCGTCTGCGCGTGGGTCAGGTGCCCAGTTCGCACGCCGATGCGGGCCGCCTGGAGAATGAGATTCGCGCCGCCGGTCTGAACGTTTTGGGTACCGAGTACGGTGCGGAGGGCGCCACGATTTCCCTGGGTATGTTTGACCGCCCGGAGGAGTTGGCGCGTGCCGAGGAGCTGGTGGTGAGCCTGAGTTCCGGCGCGGCGAGCGTGACCTGGGGTGACACGCAGTGGGTGGATTTGCCGGTCTAGGTTACCGGCCTCTAGATTCCCGGTCTTAGATTTCCGCTCCCAGAATTCCTCCTAGGTTTCCTAGCTAAAGCGCCTGCGTAAAGCTCTCAAAGCCTAAAAGATAGTCCAACCTTAGTTAATAGTTACTTGAACCCTAGTAATTGACTGTTTTTGTTGCTAGGGTAGAAGGAGTGTCAAAAAGCTTATCCAATATCTGAGGTCGTGAAAACGTGACGCAGCCGGGAACCTACCGAGAACAAGCAGGCAAAAACTCATCAGAGCAGTCCGCGGGCAGCCGCGGCGGCACCGCAACCCTCAACCGCCAGGGAGCGCGCCTCCCCACGAGGGGCACCGTCGAGCAGCTTGAACCCGCCACCGTCGCCCAGCTGCTTAACGCCTATCGCCAGCAGAACCTCGGCACCCTACTGAGCGTGCTCACGCAGCGTCCGGCAGAATTTGCTCGCCAGCTTGGCAGGCTCTGCCGCGTCTTCCCCGAACATGTTCACGCTATCGCCCAGGCGTTCGGCGCCGTGGGTCGTGCCCTGCCCATTGACGAGCTGGTGCGCCTGCACAACCGCTACTCTAACGCCGCCCGCGGAGTTGGCGAACACCTCAGCCTGGACAACTCCGGTGTGGCGCACATGGTTCAGAGCCCAGCACTGAGCCGTGAAGGTGCGGGCCACCTGCTCATGGCGATTGAACTCTGCCTCGCCGGCAGGATGCGCGGGCTCACCATCGCCATGCCCGCCACCGAGGCATTCACTCCGGCTGAGCAGGCGCCGAGCCTCGGGTCCTGCAACCCCGCCCTGGACGGTGCCCTCAATGCTTTTGAACCGGCAGGCTGGGAGCCGTTCCCCCTGGATGGCAGCGAAGTGCTGCTCGCGACCGGTGTGCGCGATGTACCCGACGGCTATGAGCTGTCCCTCTGGCTGCTCGATGACGACTATCAGTGCCGCGCCCGCATTGAGCGAGGCGCCCCGCAGGTGTGCGTGGCAAGCTTCTACGATGAAGAAGTCATCACCCGAACCGTGGAAGAAACCGGGTCGGGTGAGGCCGGTCTGGTTGAGAACTACCGCGTGGAGGAATACGCGGAACTGGACTTCCTCAACGCCATGGACCGGCAGGTACGCTACGTGGCGGTCACCGCCGCGGTGGGGGAGCCGCTGCTGTCTGTACTGAACGAGAAGAGCGCGGTGCCGAATAGTATTCCCGACCCTGCTGCTTTTGCGAACGGTGCGGGCGCCTCCCGGTTTGCGAGGAGTGCCCGCCCGGATATCCGCACCGCTGCCGTGGTCGGTAAGGGCCTGCGCACCGTCAATCACCGCGGCATGCTGCCGGTGTTGGGCGTGCCGAACCGCACCGTGTGCGCGGTGATTGACCTGTATAAGCAGCGCATTTGCGTGCCGGGTGTGGGTATTCCGCGCGGGCTGAGCGTGGAGGATGAAGAGCGCACCATGCAGCTGATTTTGAGCGCCCTGAACGGGTACCTTCCGCTAACGAACCGGGCGCTGATGAGCCTCGCCGGAGCCACCGTGGAGGTGCGCTAAATCCTTACCTGCGAGGTGCCCCACTGGTATGTGGTCACCGGTGGGGCAGGGGGTATCGTAGCGAGTGCATTGCGCGTGATTATATTGCGCCAGCAGAAAAGGGCGACCAATCCGGGGGCGTATGGGGCGGCTTTCCCCTAGGATGGATACATGAGTTACGCACCCGAAATTAACCGCATCGTCGCCCCCTTTGAGGTAGTCAGCCCCTTCCAGCCTGCCGGCGACCAGCCGAAGGCTATCGCCGAGCTTACCGAGCGCGTACAGAACGGTGAGAAGGACATTGTGCTGATGGGCGCTACCGGTACCGGTAAGTCCGCGACCGCAGCCTGGCTGATTGAGGCGGTGCAGCGTCCGACTCTGGTGCTCGTGCAGAACAAGACTCTGGCGGCGCAGCTGGCGAATGAGCTGCGTGAGCTGCTGCCGAATAACACGGTGGAGTACTTCGTCTCCTACTACGACTACTACCAGCCTGAGGCGTACGTGCCGCAGACCGATACCTTCATTGAGAAGGACTCCTCCATCAACGAGGAGGTGGAGCGTCTGCGCCACTCGGCGACGAACTCCCTGCTGACTCGCCGTGACGTGGTGGTGGTTGCGACCGTGTCCTGCATTTACGGCCTGGGTACGCCCGAAGAGTACATTGAGCAGATGGTGACTCTGCGTCGCGGTGAGGAGATTGACCGCGATGAGCTGCTGCGCCAGTTTGTGGCGATGCAGTACGCGCGTAATGACATGGACTTTCACCGCGGTACGTTCCGTGTGCGCGGCGATACCGTCGAAATCATCCCCATGTACGAGGAGAACGCGATCCGCATCGAGTTCTTCGGTGATGAGATTGAGGCGATTTACACCCTGCACCCGCTGACCGGCGAGGTGATTCGCGAGGAAGAAGAGATGTACGTCTTCCCCGCAAGCCACTATGTTGCTGGCCCGGAGCGTATGGCTAAGGCTATTACCTCCATCGAGGATGAACTGCGCGAGCGCCTGCAGACCCTCGAATCCCAGGGCAAGCTGCTGGAGGCGCAGCGCCTGCGTATGCGCACCACTTACGACCTGGAAATGATGGAGCAGATGGGCTTCTGCAATGGCATTGAGAACTACTCGCGCCATATTGACGGTCGTGCTCCCGGTAGCGCCCCGAACTGTCTGCTGGATTATTTCCCGGATGATTTCCTGCTGATTATTGACGAGTCGCACGTGACGGTTCCGCAGATTGGCGCCATGTATGAGGGCGATATGTCCCGTAAGCGCACCCTGGTGGAGCACGGCTTCCGCCTGCCCTCGGCGATGGATAACCGCCCGCTGAAGTGGGAGGAGTTCCTGGAACGTATCGGTCAGACCATCTACCTGTCGGCAACCCCCGGCAAGTATGAGCTGTCGCAGGCTGATGGTTATGTGGAGCAGATTATTCGCCCGACCGGCCTGATTGACCCGGAGATTGTGGTCAAGCCGACCAAGGGCCAGATTGATGACCTGCTCGAGGAGATTCGCGTGCGCGTGGAGCGTGACGAGCGTGTGCTGGTCACGACCCTCACCAAGCGCATGGCGGAGGATTTGACCGAGTACCTGCTGCAGCACGGCGTGAAGGTGCAGTACCTGCACTCTGACGTTGACACCCTGCGCCGCGTGGAGCTTCTGCGTGAGTTGCGCCTGGGCACCTTCGATGTGCTGGTCGGCATTAACCTGCTGCGTGAGGGCCTGGACCTGCCCGAAGTCTCGCTGGTTGCGATTCTGGATGCCGATAAGGAAGGCTTCCTGCGTTCGACCACCTCGCTGATTCAGACCATTGGCCGCGCGGCGCGTAACGTGTCCGGTCAGGTGCACATGTACGCCGATAAGATTACGGACTCGATGCGCGTGGCGATTGATGAGACGAACCGCCGCCGCGAGATTCAGCAGGCGTACAACCGCGAGCACGGCATTGACCCGCAGCCGCTGCGCAAGAAGATTGCCGATATTACGGATGTGCTCGCCCGCGAGGAAGAGGACACCCGCGAGCTTCTGCAGCAGCGTAAGAGCGGCAAGAAGGGTGCCCGTACGGTGAGTGCGGGTGCGAAGACCGGTTCTGCGACCTCCTCGAAGATTGCCACGAGCACCCCGGAGTCGGAGGAGCTTCTCGCCCGTGCGGAGGCGCGTGTTCGCGCTGACGGCCTGGCGGCGGCACCTGCCGAGGACCTGCTGGATTTGATTGAGCAGATGAACGAGCAGATGCGCGTGGCGGCGGAGAACCTGCAGTTTGAGTTGGCGGCGCGTCTGCGTGATGAGCTTGCCGATTTGAAGAAGGAGCTACGCCTGATGAAGGAGGCGGGTCACGCCTAAACCCGGTGTTCTAAGCCCGGCGTTTAGGGGTCCGACGTGGGTTTTTCGCCATGAGATAATTCATTGCTCATGAACTTCTACTGAGTGCAGATACATGCTGTACACTATCAAGGTGTTTTACGTGTCAAATAACACCTCGATGCTTCCGAGCAATAAAGAAAAATCTGTGACTATTTCAAATAACTCTTCAGACGCACACGCTACGGGAGCTCGTTCCGTTACCCGCCGCAATCTCACCCGCGGCGCGCTTTGGGCTGTGCCCGCTATTGCCGCCTCCACTGCGGTGCCCGCATTCGCTGCTTCGGCTGATGACTGCAAGGAGGTCAAGGGCCCGGACTTTACCCAGGTCGGCGGCTGGATGATTACCAACCCCGCCAGTGGTGCCCTGCAGTCGCGCACCAAGAACAAGCCCGTGACTGCGCCGGAGACCGGCCAGGCGTGGTGGTCCATGGAGAATGCAACCTCCCCGAACCCCGCGACGATTCGCCTCATGTCCGTGTACGAGGCGACTCACGGCACCGAGGGTGACCTCAACCTGAACTGTGGCGAGTTCGTGATGACCTACAACGTTTCCGCCCTGGAGGCGACGACCGGCACCACGCACCTGCACCCGTCCATGGACATTTACCTCTTCTCACCCGAGGGTGAAATCATTGACCGTCAGGTCTTCACGACTGACCCGACCGGCAAGGCAACCGTCATGACCCGTAACGGTAAGACTCAGACCGTTCAGGGTCAGGTCATTCCGTTTGCGTCGAGTGTGAATGACCGGGCGACCGGCGTCTCTGCGCGTTTTGCGTTGCGCGGCGATAAGCTCATGGAAGGCATGTACCAGTTCGAGGTGGTTATTACCGTGCCGACGATTCGTGAGAACGGCAAGCTGGATACGAGCAAGCAGGTGAACGCGATTGCGTTTACCCCGCCGACCTTCAACATGGTTTCCTAAACAGCTGTCTTAACTGAATAAAGAAGTAGCCCTCCCGGTATGTACTCATAAGTACTCACCGGGAGGGCTACTTTTATGTGGGCTAGGAGCGGCACGCTGCGCTATAGCTCGCTGTTCTCTAGTTCGGCGGCGTCGTAGCGCTCGCGGGCTTCGAGTACCGCGTGCATATTGTCCTGTGCCCAGTGGCGCAGGGCGGTCATCGGCTCAATGAGGGTCGTACCGAGTGCGGTCAGTTCGTAGTCCACGCGCGGCGGGATGGATGCGGTGACCCGGCGCTCCACCAGGCCGTCGCGTTCCATGGAGCGCAGGGTCTGGGTGAGGACCTTGGGGGAGACGCCCTGAATCATTGCCTTGAGCTCACCGAAGCGGGCGATGGGCTGCTCGGAGAGTGCCGCAACAATGAACGGGGTCCACCGGTCGGTGAGGTGGCGCATGACGGTGCGGGAGGGACAGACGCTGGCGAGAATATTGGCGGGTAGGTCGTCCTGCGGGGTGCGGGTGGTTTCTGCGGTTTCGCGTGCGGGGGAGGTGAGCGTGGTGGTCATAGCTGCTGTCTTCTCTGTCCGTTGAGGGGCTGTTTTGCTGTTTTATGGGGGTGGTGAGGGGGGCGAAAAATATTTTTAAATATTTTTTCGAAGACCCTAATAGTTACCTTGAGGTACCCAGTTTCTAATAGATACTATAAAACCATCAAGCGGAACACCGCAAGAAAAACAGCAGAAACCACTCCGAAAGGAACCCCTCATGAACATCGCAATCATCGGCGCAACCGGCATGGTCGGCGCACGCACCGCAGCAGAAGCAATCTCCCGCGGCCATCGGGTCGACGCCTACACCCGCTCCGGCAAGGCACCCGAAGGCGCTACCGCCCACAGCATCGACCTGGCAGACACCGCGGCACTGGTCGATGTCGTCAACAACCACGACGTCACCATCGTCGCCGTCTCGGCAGGTCGCGGCACCTCCGCGCAGCCGGTCATTGACGCGCACCGCGCACTGATCGCGGCAGCACCTACCGGTCGTCTGCTGGTCGTCGGCGGCGCCGGCTCCCTCGAGGACGGCAACGGCAACCGTTTCGTTGACGGCGAAGGCTTCCCCGAAGAGTACAAGCCCGAGGCACAGGCGTTCTCCCAGATTCTCGACGACTACCGCGCATCCGAGGGTCTGAATTGGACCATGCTCTCCCCGGCGTTCGACATTGCACCGGGTGAGCGCACCGGCAAGTACAACACCGCACTGGACACCCCCGCAGGTGCTTCCATTAGCGCCGAGGACTTTGCGGTCGCCCTGATTGACGAGGCGGAAGAGCCCAAGCACGCGGGCCGCCGCTTCACTGTCGCTAACTAATCAGCGCTAACTAGCAAGCCCTTTCTTCACACCAGAACGCCGCATCCGACAGATTCACCCTGCCAGATGCGGCGTTTTCGTGCCCGCTACTCTTGAAAGTCTTCCTAAAAACCCTCCCGGAGGGGCTCCTGTGCGAAAACCTCAACCTGCTGTATAATCGTTCACCGAGCAAGGGAGTATCCCACCAATCGACTCATCGTCAGCACGTTAGCCGAAGGCGTCTAACCGGTGAATCGAGCCGACCTCCATTCAGGTCGGCGGGAGAGACTTGTGGTCCTGTACGCACACCACAAGAAAGGCTCCCCATGGAAGTTACCGGGTTGCAATGGTTGGTTACTATTCTCATCATCGCGGGTCTGTTGGCCTTCGATTTCGTGTTCCACGTCCGTAAGGCGCACGAACCCACCGTTAAGGAAGCGGCCATCTGGTCGAGTATTTACATCGGCATCGCGCTGCTGTTCGGCCTGTACATTTTCGTGACGAACGGCCCGACCGCCGCCACCGAATTCTACGCAGGCTACATCACCGAAGAAGCTCTCTCGGTCGATAACCTCTTCGTCTTCATGATCATTATGGGCACGTTCCGTGTCGCCCGTGAGAATCAGCAGAAGGTCCTGCTCTTCGGCATCGTCTTCGCGATCCTGGCGCGCGGCACCTTCATCTTCGCCGGCGCAGCGATTATCAACTCCTTCGCCTGGGTGTTCTACATCTTCGGCCTGGTCCTGCTCATGACCGCAGGTAACCTGCTCAAGGACGAACTCACCGAAGGCGACGGTGACGACGAAGCCGACAACATCATGGTCCGCCTCGCCAAGAAGTACCTGAAGACCAGCGACCACTTCGACGGCGACAAGCTCTTCACCATCGAAAACGGCAAGCGCGTCATGACCCCCATGATGCTCGTCATGGTCGCTATCGCGGGCTCCGACCTGCTCTTCGCGCTCGACTCGATCCCCGCGATCTTCGGCCTCACCCAGTCCGTCTACATCGTGTTCACCGCGACCGCGTTCTCCCTCATGGGTCTGCGCCAGCTGTACTTCCTGATTGACGGTCTGCTGGACCGCCTCGTCTACCTCTCCTACGGCCTGGCGACCATCCTCGCGTTCATTGGCGTGAAGCTCATCCTGCACGCAATGCACGAGAACAACCTGCCGTTCATTAACCACGGCGAGCCCGTGCACGTGGTGGAGATTACCACCGAAATGTCGCTACTGGTCATCGTGAGCGTCCTGGTCATTACCGTGCTTGCTTCGCTGCTCAGCCCCAAGGGCCGCGCACTGCAGACCATTCAGCGTGTTCAGGCGCTCTCCGAGAAGTACCTGGCACTGCCCGAGGATGCACCCGCCGCCGAGCGTGCGGACATCACCGCCCGCTGGCAGAAGGAAACCGAGAAGCTCAACGCCATCCCGCAGAAGCTGCGTGATGAGCTAATCGAGAAGGAAGACGAGTACCACGCTCTCGTGGTGCGTGCCCGCACCGCGCAGGATGCGCACGCTTCCTCCAAGTAGTTTGAGCTACTGAGCTTGCACCTCACCAGGCTAAGCGCTAACACGAAAGCCCCTCACACCGGATCAACCGGGGTGAGGGGCTTTAGCTATATCAAAGATATTTTCAGCAAAGAATTACTGGTTGTGAACCTCAGCCAGCATGTTCTTCAGGTGACCCAGAATGGTCAGCGAGTCAGAACCGAAACCGTCGTGGTGGTGGGTCTTCGAGGTCCACACGTGGGTGTTACCAACCCAGCGAGCGGTCTCCATGGAGTGCTCAAAGTCCACGTACACGTCCGGGTTGTATGCCGCAGCCACCACGGGAACCTCGTTCTTGTGCAGCTGTGCGTGGTCGTACAGGCGACCCCAGTCCTTCTTCTCAGCCAGCAGGTTAGCAACCTCAGCCAGCGGACGCAGCGAGGGGTCCTCCTCGTAGTACCAGGGGAAGATGTGCTCGCCGGTGAAGAGCAGACGGTCCGCATCCGGTGCGAACTCGGGGCGGGAAGCCGCCACGCGAGCAGCAGACCAGTTGGTCGGCGCGGGGGAGGGGGACAGCTCGTAGCCGGGGATGCCGGGCAGAACGCCGTCGGAGGGGCCGTCAGCGTAAATGGTCTCGTGCATCAGGGCGTACAGCGGGTTCGCCTGGAAGGTCACCTCAGCACCCATAGCGGTCAGGAACTGATCGGACAGGTGGTCGTTACCCTCAGCAAAAGCGTTCTCCAGGAAGTAGTGCAGGCCGCGCTCACGCCAGCGGCCACCCAGGAAGTGACCAGCCATCTGGAAGCGGTGGTCGGTCAGACGCTCACCGGTGGGCAGGTACTCCTTGTGGGTACGCAGGTGCTCAGCAATGCGGGTAGCGAGCTCGGCGTCCTCGGGGAACCAGCTGTAGTATTCCTCCACGCGCTCCTTCATGCGGTCGAAGGTGTGCTGGTAGACGTTGTCCACGGAGGTACGAATCGGAGCCAGACCCGCGGTGATGCGGCAGTCACGCAACGACTGAGGCGCGAACGACAGGTAAGACAGGGTCAGGAAGCCACCGAAGGACTGACCAATGGTGGACCAGCGCTTGTCGGCACGGTCAGCCAACAGCACCTCGCGGATAGCCTCCGCGTCAGCAATGATGGAGTCCGCACGGAACAGCTCAGTGTACTCAGCCTGAACCTGCGGGTCACCCACAGCGGTGATGGTGCGAGCAGACAGCGGGGAAGACAGGCCGGTACCGCGCTGATCCAGCAGAATCACGCGGTGAGTCTTCGCCAGCTCAGCAATCCAGCCGCCAATGGAACCAGTCTTCGGCGAACCGAAACCGGGGCCACCCTGCAGGTACACAATGTAAGGACGCTTATCAGCCGAAACGGTCAGAGTCTCGTTGGTGTTCACAACCTCGCGGGCAAACACGGTGATGGTCTGGTCCGCGAAACGGGAGGAGAGAGCGGCGTCCTTGCCCTTGGAGAAAATCAGACCGTGGGTCAGGGGAACCTGGAACCAGTGGTCGGTAATCTCGTAGCCGTCGTGCTTGACGACCGAACCCTTGCGGTACTCAACCTTGGGAAGCGAAGAAACGGTCAACGGTGAACCTTCTTTCATTCAAATAGATAGATACTCTGTATTCTAGCCCACTATGGGCAACATCGTGGCAGAGCCCGGGTGAAGTCTCGGGCGAAGTCTTAGGCGGAGTCTTAGAACTCGCCCACGCTCAGAATCTTCAGCACCGGGTAGCCCGCTTCATCGGATGCCGCCAGATCAACCTCGGCACGAATACCGAAGTCAAAGTTATCTTCGGGGTCGGCGAAGCTCTGCTGAACCTTCCACACGCCCGGATGCGCGGCGGTGTCCTCGTCCATGCTGACCAAGCGAGGCGAGCGCGCGTCGGCGTCCGTGTAGATGTCGTCGTAGGTGTCGAAGTAGTCGTCCATGGCGTCCGCCCAGCGGTCGGCGTCCCAGCCGCACCATTCGTCCAGGGCGCCCAGGGCACGGTCGCGTTCGTCGGCGAAGAGCTCCACGCGGCGGAAGAGGGCGTTGCGCACCATCACGCGGAAGGCGCGCAGGTTCTTCGTCACGGCGGGAGGCTCTTCCTCCTCGATGGAGGCGTGCTCGGCGGCAATGGTGGCGGTGTCTTCGCCGGCGGCCAGCTTCTCCCACTCGTCCACCAGGGAGGAGTCGGTCTGGCGTACCAGCTCGCCGAGCCACTCGATGATGTCGTCGAGCTCATCGGTCACGGCGGTATCGGGGATGGTGTGGCGCAGCGCCTTGTACGCGTCGGAAAGGTAGCGCAGGAGTACGCCCTCGGCGCGTTCGAGCGAGTAGTACTGCACGAAGTCGTTGAAGCCCATCGCGCGTTCGTACATGTCGCGCACAATCGACTTGGGGCGCGGCTCAAAACGTGCAACCCACGGGGCGGACTGCTTGTAGGTCGTGTACGCCTGCTCGATGAGCTCCGCCAGCGGCTGCGGGTAGGTGACCTTGTCCAGCTCGTTCATGCGTTCGGTGTAGTCCACACCGTCAGCCTTCAACTGTGCCGACAGCTCGTTCTTCGCCTTGCGTTCCTGCGCGTACAGCACCTGGTTGGGGGAGTCCAGGGTTGCCTCGATGAGGGAGAGCGCATCCAGGGCGTAGCTGGGGGATTCGGGGTCGAGCAGCTCCAGCGCGGCGACCGCAAAAGCGGACAGCGGCTGGTTGAGGGCAAAGTTATCCTGCAGGTCCTCGGTCAGGCGCAGGTAGGAGCCGTGCTCGTCCGGGGTGTTGGTTCGCTCAATCACGCCACCGGTCAGCAGTTCCTTGTAGATGCCGATTGCCTTGCGCAGCAGCTCGCGGCGGCGCGCCGGGCTCTCGTGGTTGTTCTGAATGATGCGGTACGCGGCGATGACCGGGTTCTCCGGGCGGTGCATCAGGTTCAGCAACATCGAATGGGTGATGTCGAAGGAGGAGGTCAGCGGCTCCGGGGCGGCTTCAACCAGCTGGTCGAAGGTCTTCTCGGACCAGCCCACGAAGCCCTCCGGTGCCTTCTTACGCTTGGAGGACAGCGACTGGTTAATGCGCTTGGTATCGTCACCGAACTTCGCCTGAGCCTTGGCAAGCAGGCGCGCGTTCTCAATATCGTGCTCGGGAGCCTGAACCACTACGGTACCGGCGGTATCAAAGCCCGCGCGGCCCGCGCGTCCAGCAATCTGGTGGAACTCGCGGGCACGCAGACGGCGGCTACGGGCACCATCAAACTTGGACAGCGCCGTAATCAGCACGGTACGAATCGGCACGTTAATGCCCACACCCAGGGTGTCGGTACCGCAGATGACCTTGAGCAGACCCTCCTGAGCCAGCTGCTCGACCAGGCGGCGGTACTTGGGCAGCATGCCGGCGTGGTGAATACCGATGCCGGCGCGCACCAGCTTATTCAGCGCCTTACCGAAGCCCGGACCGAAACGGAACTTAGCAATCAGCTCGGCGATGCGTTCCTTCTCTTCCTTCGAGGCAATCGCCACCGAGAGCAGGGCGTTTGCCTGCTCCAGCGCCGCCTTCTGCGAGAAGTGCACAATGTAGACCGGAGTCTGCTTGGTCTGCACGAGCTCCTGCACCGTCTCCTGAACCGGGGTGGTGGAGTAGTAGAAGTGCAGGGGAATGGGGCGCTCAGAATGAGCCACCAGGTCGCTCTCGCGGCCGGTCAGCGCCGTCATCTCCTCCTGGAAGCGGGTCGTATCGCCCAGGGTCGCGCTCATCAGCAGGAACTGCGCCTGCGGAAGCTCCAGCAGGGGAAGCTGCCACGCCCAGCCGCGCTGCGGGTCAGAGTAGAAGTGGAACTCGTCCATGATGACCTGGCAGAGGTCCGCATCCTTACCCTCGCGCAGGGCAATGTTCGCCAGAATCTCCGCGGTGCAGCAGATAATGGGCGCCTCCGTGTTGATGGCGGAGTCGCCGGTAATCATGCCCACATTCTCGGCACCAAAAATATTGATCAGGTCAAAGAACTTCTCAGAGACCAGCGCCTTAATGGGGGCGGTGTAGTAGGAGCGCTGACCGGTCGCCAGGCCCGTAAAATGTGCGGCAACAGCCACGGTGGACTTACCCGAGCCGGTCGGGGTAGCCAGCACCACGTTATGGCCGGCGGCAATGCTCAGGACGGCCTCGTCCTGGGCGGGGTAGAGCGTCATACCGCGGGTCGAAATCCACTCGGTGAACGCCTCGTAAATCTCTTCGGGGGTGAGGGGATTGCCCTTAAAATCGCGTCGATTGTAGTCGCCGGGGTTCTCGCCCAGCGAGGGAGAAAGAAAATTCAAAATACTCATGAGAATTCCAGTCTATCGGGAATAGCGCGGACGCGGGGGCGTTATCGTTACGAGGGAACAAACGGGTACTCGCAGGGTCTTCGTGAGGTGTTCACGGGCGCGCGCGGGGTGATTACGGGGTGTTCACGGGGCGCGGCGCCGCGCTAATGCGCGAATTCCCAAAATTCGTGTAGTGTGGAACAAAGAGCTTTAGGTGCAGTGATGCAAAAACCTGGTGCCCAGAAGGTTGAAGGCACAGGCCTCCACGCCGCATAGATTGCCGCGCAGATGCAGAATCCGCCGATTGATGCCGGACCATACTGTGCGGTCGATACACGCCCCAAAATACGTTGCACACAATAACGACACGCCCCACCTAATACACTCTTAGTGTTGCGTGCCACATTGATAAAGGAATAGGGTAAGAGAAAGGAGAGACGTTGAATGACTGAATACAACGCTGACAAGGCACAAGAAAACGCTGCGCGTGAAGAAGCTGCGCACGAAGAAACCCTGCACAGCAAAACCACGCAGGAAAAAGCCGCTCAGAAAAAAGCCTCGCAGAAAAAATCTGCACAGGAAGTAACCGCTAGCGAACAGCGCAAGGCAGAAGAGGAAGCCCTCAAAAAGCGCCTCGCCCTGCGAGTCACCGCGCCCGGACACAAATACCCCTGGCACCGCTGGGCAATCCCCGTCCTCGGGGAAACCACCGCGGGTATCGGTGCAATCCTGATCCCCGTCATGGTGGGTCAATTCATCAACCAGCACATCGCCGGAAAAGCCCCCGACGCCTGGCCTATGTTCTGGGTGGTCGTTGCATCCATCACCTTCATCGTGATTAACGAGTTCTTCGGCTGGGGCACCTCCATGACCCTCAGCGCGGAACTCGGCCGCGACTGGCGCGCCTACATTAACCGGCTTATGGGACGCACCCGCACAAGCGTTGACGCGGGCGAAGCGGTCACCGTCATGAACAAGGACGTACGACGTGTTACAAACGTCTACTTCTCCCTACCGCTGTTCGTTAACGCCATGATTATCGCGACCCTCGGTGCCGTACAGCTCTGGCTGATTAACCCCGTCACCGCGGTCGTCACCCTCATTGGCACGCTCATCGTGGTCGGCGTGATTGCCTGGTACTCGACCTTCCTCGAATCGAAGATTGGCGAGTACCGCGAAAAGGACGGCGAGGCCTCCTCACGCGCCTCCGATATTGCCACCGGTTTGCGTACCATCGCCGGCCTCGGCGCCGAAGAGCAGATGCGTGAACGCTACCACCGCGGCACCGACGAAGTTTTCGACAGCTACATGCGCTACGAAAAGACGCACCGCTGGATGTACCTCATCCGCGCGCTACTCGGTGGCGCCGTGACCCTGCTCGGCATCGGCTTCGCCCTCACCGGCCACGTCGAAAACGGCCGCTGGGTCTCCGACACCCCCGCCGCGTCTCTGGTGACCGTCGCCTCCATTATTGCGATGATGGGCGGCCCCATCTGGATTACCCAGAACTTCCTCACCGCCTGGCGTTACGCCAAGATCGCGCTCGCCAAGGTTGCTCGCCTCGAAGGCCACGCGGGCGTACGCCAGGGCGTGTTGAAGAGCCCGCGAACCGACGAAGAAATGGCGCAGCTGGCACGCGCCGAACAGGCAGTCGAGGCAAGCACCCTTGAAGTGCCCGTACCCGTCGCCCCCGCCGGTGCAAGCAACCCGCGCATCGTGTACGTCAACCCGCGCGACTACAACCTCACCGCGCAGGACTACGCCGAGGCGCTCGCCCGCACCCTGCGACGCGGGGGAGAGGACCTCAAGGACGCAACCGGCCGCCGCGTGCTGCTGAGCGAACCCAACCCCATGATTTTCGCCGGAACCCTGCAGGAGCACCTGCGCCTGGGCACCGTGCCGAACCCCGACGAGGAACTGGCACAGGCAAAGGACGAGGAACTGCTGAAGATTACCGACTCCCGCGAAATCGCCTATCGACTGGGCGGACGCAACCCCGAAGACTACTTCGCCGCCCGCATCACCAGTGAAGGCGCGAACCTCTCCGGCGGTCAGCGTCAGCGTCTGGCACTCGCTCGCGCGCTCGCACAGGACGCGCAGGTGCTCATCCTGACCGAGCCGCTGAACTCCGTGGACGAACCCAGCCAGCGCTACATCTACGATGCGATGGAAACCCAGGTCGGTAGCGACCGCCTGCCCGTTGGCTACCCCGGCCTACTGCAGGATTTGGAGCAGGTCTACGTTGTCTCCACGACCGCGGAGACGACCCGCCGCATGGAACGCGACGGCTACCCTGCCGCTAAGGCGGAAACCCCCGCAACCACTCAGAATCAGGAGGTGAACTAGCATGGCAAAGCAGCTCCCCATCGAAAACCCCGCCTACGTGGCACGCCGCATGTGGAACTACCTCGCGGCGCATAAGGGACGAGCCCTCTACACCTTCGTCATCTACATGGTCAGTACCCTCATGGGTGCGGTGGTACCCCTGCAGATTGGTGCCACCGTTGACGACGTGGTGGCGGGTAAGTTCGCCAGCTACCCGTGGCAGCCGATTCTGATTATCCTGGCGGCGGTCATCGTGCAGGCGATAACCCTCATGGTCTCCTCGTACAGCGCGGCCCGACTGGGCGCGCTCGTCACCCGTGACGCCAACCAGGACACTCTCGACGGTACCCTCGACCTGGACGCACGCACCGTGGAAGAAGCCGGTAGTGGCGACCTGCTCACCCGCGTGACCGACGACCTGTCCTCGGCGGCTAAGTCCGTCAGTGAGGATTTGCTCGGCGCAATTTACGTGGTGCTGTACTTCATTATCTCCACCATCTCCCTGGCGGTTGTGAGCCCCGCAATGGGCCTGATTATGCTGCCCATGATTGCCGGTCTTGCCCTCATCATGTCGAAGATGCTGCCGCTCATGGCGGCACGCAACCAGACCGCCCAGGAGCGCGTGAGCGACCTCAACAGCGTGCTGACCGAGAATATCCGCGGCACCTCCACGATTCGCGAGCTGGGCGTTCACACCGCCCGCGAAGACGCCTTCGCCGGTGAGAACAAGCGCCAGTTCGCCGCACAGCTGGGCATGGTGCGCATCCGCCAGCTGTACTTCACCGTGGACGCCATCAACGCCTGGATCCCCACGATTCTGTGCATGCTCTGGGGCGCCGCCTGCGTGGCTATTGGCTGGGCTTCCTGGGGCGCCGTAGCGACCGCCTCGGTCATGGTTTTCAGCCTGCGAACCCTCGCCGACATGCTGAACCACCACGTGAGCAGCCTGCGCATCATGCTCGTGAACATGGGCCGCGTGTTCGGTGTGGTGTCCCTGGCGAAGAAGCAGCGTGAGGAGCGTGCACAGCACCGCGCTGAAGCGTTCGCCGCCGTCTCGGATGAAGAGGTGAAGGACCCGCAGTACGCCATTGAGTGCATCGATGTTTCCTACGGCTACTCGCCCGATGCCCTCGTTCTGGAAGGCATCAACCTGAAGATTCGCCGCGGCGAAGCGCTCGCCCTGGTGGGTCGTTCCGGTTCGGGTAAGACCACCCTGGCGCGTCTGATTGGTGGTTCGCTGACCGCCCTGGAGGGCACCATCACCGTGATGGGCCGCCCGGTCGGTCACGGCGACTTCCCGACCGATGCCGCCGCCGACGGCCGCCCGCGCCTGCTGGTCTGCACCCAGGAAGCGCACGTCTTCTTCGGTACCCTCGCCGATAACTTCACGGTGGTTGTGCCGGATGCAACCGTCGAGCAGATGGGTGAGGCACTGGACGCTGTCGGCGCCCGCTGGTGGCGTGACCTGCCGCAGGGCATGGACACCGTCGTCAGCGGCGCGGATTCGCCTCTGACCCGCGACCAGATTCAGCAGCTGGCCCTGGCGCGTATTGTGCTTGCTGACCCGCACGCCGTGATTCTGGACGAGTCCACCACCCAGCTGGAACTCGCGGACGCAACCGAGTCCCTGCGCGCCGTGCTGGCGAACCGTGCGGTGCTGATTATTTCGCACGATGCGCGCATCGCCTCGCTGGCTGACCGCGCGGTCCTGCTGCACGAGGGCAGGATTATTGCGGAGGGCTCCCCAGCGGAGATTTTCGCCCTGACCTAACCGGCAGCATATATTCCCGGAAGATAGTGCCCGGCACCGTGTGAAGCGGTGCCGGGCACACTCGTTTAATGGGTGGCTTGAGGCGGTGGCTGGGGGAGTGATTGGTACTGGGGTGATGTGTGGATGGGGTGCGTTGTGAAGAGCCTCCGCAAACGAAAATTTCGGAGAGATTATCTTGTTTCTGACAAAACGTGCAGTTACTGATAATCATTGTGATAACCTGGCAGAGCGATATGGGGTGCCTTGAGACGCCTGCTCCCAACCCGCTGACCCACCCAAAGACGGGCAACCAAAACAGCGGGGGCACGGAACAGCAGGCGCGCGAGACAGCGTACAAACACTCAAAGCTGAGAAAAACACCCATTGAACCTGCTCTAGTTCGAACTAGCGAAGGGATTATCGATGAAGGCAGAGCAGCCTAGCGCGCCCACGTGCGCATCCACCTCTAACCCTGTACCTAGCGCGAGCGTTCCCGGAAACCCCCGGGCGCCTCAGACCGCTCGGGTGCCGAGGGTCCTCTCTATTGCGGGAACCGACCCCTCCGGCGGTGCGGGCATCCAGGCGGACCTCAAGTCCATTACCGCATCCGGCGGTTACGGCATGTGCGTGACCACCTCACTGGTCGCCCAGAACACCTGCGGGGTTCGTGAAGTATTCACCCCGCCCCTGGAATTTTTGACCGCTCAGCTTGCCGCCGTTTTTGATGACGTCACGGTGGACGCAGTAAAAATCGGCATGCTCGGCGACGCGGACACAATCCGCACCGTCCGCACCTGGTTGAGCGAGCACCCCGTGCCCGTGGTTGTGCTCGACCCGGTCATGATTGCCTCCAGCGGTGACCGCCTGCTGCAGGCGGAAGCGGAGCAGGCGCTGCGCGACCTCGTGCCGCTCGTGGACGTGATTACCCCGAACATTCCGGAGCTTGCTGTGCTCTGCGAGAAAGAGCCCGCTCAGACCTTTGATGAGGCGCACGAGCAGGCGGCGAACCTCGCGGCGGCGACCGGAACCACCGTCATTGTGAAGGGCGGCCACCTGTGCGGTCAGGACGCCGGCAACACTGCGGTCTTCCCGGACGGCACCTGCGCGCACGTGCGTACCCCGCGTCTGGAGAGCCGCAATACGCACGGCACCGGATGTTCCCTGTCCTCTTCGCTGGCAACCCGCCTGGGCGTGGAGCTGCTGCAGCACACTGAGGCCGCAGAGCCTGCCGCAGACCAGAAGAACACTCTGACCAGCGACGATACCCACCGCGCCCTGCAGTGGAGCACCCGCTGGCTCCACGAGTCCATTGCCGCAGGTGCCGGTCTGCAGGTCGGCTCCGGTGAGGGCCACGGCCCGGTGGACCACGCCGCCCGCGCCCGCCGTCTGGAGGCTGCCGCCTCCGCCTACCCGTGGCATCACCTGCTCGCCACCACCGACTCTGAGGGCAATGCTCTGGATGGCACCAGCCCGGAGCGTCTGCTGCCGGTCAGCCCCGTGCCCGCCGGTGAAGCCGTCGTCAAGCCCGCAGGCCCCTGGACCGCCGCGCTCTGGGCTGCGGGTGGCGAAACCTGGCACCAGATTCTGGATTTGCCGTTCGTGCGTGCCCTCGGTGACGGAACCCTCGATGAGGACCTGTTCTCCTTCTACCTGGACCAGGACGCCCTCTACCTGCGCGACTATTCGCGTGCGCTCGCGACTCTCTCGGCGCGTGCCGACACCGCTGAGGCGCAGGTGCACTGGGCGGCTGGCGCGCACGAGGCGATTGCCGCCGAATCGCAGCTGCACGAGGGCTGGTTGGCGAACCGTGCACGCCTGGGTGGGCCTTCGCCGATTACCATGGGGTACACGAATTTCCTGCGTGCCTCCGCTGCCGGTGATGACTACGTGGTCGGCGCCGCCGCGATTCTGCCCTGCTACTGGCTCTACGAAGAGGTCGGTGCCGTGCTCTCCTCGCAGAACCACCCGGACCACCCGTACGCTGACTGGTTGAGCCTGTACGGTGGCGAGGAATTCGCGGCGGATGTGGCACGTAGCCTCGCGGAGGTGGAGCGTGCGTTTGAGGCGGCTTCACCGGCTCAGCGTGTGCGTGCGGCGCAGGCGTACCTGTCGGCGTGCGTGTACGAGCGTGAGTTCTTTGACCAGGCTCACCGGGCACTGCGTTAGAGGCTGCGCTAGAGGCTGAGTGGGGTTCGGTTCGCCGGTGCGTTAGGCACCGATTTTTGGGTTGAATACCGCCCCGGCATGGCGTGAGATGGGTGATTGATGCTTCACTCAAACTGCCGCCGGTTCGGGCGCCTTGCCGGTTATGCTTAAGGCGTCGGTGAAAACCGTTTGCGGTAGGATTCCGGCCCTCACCCAACTGGCTGATGTACCTGCCGCGCCCGCACCTCTACGGCGTGTAACCGACCAGTTTGGCCCGTCGCAACCACCTCATCCAACCCCCGCGGCGGGCCAAACGCCTTCCTTCTAGCTTTCGCGAAGAACATTCGGCATAGAAATATCCCGTGCAGATACTCTCATCTGCACGGGATATTTCTATACGCCTAACCGCTGCGAATCAGCCGCCGCGGCTAGTGCGTCAGGGAAGGGGAGAAGCGCCTACTTGCCCTCGCCCTTGAGTGCACCCACGAGGGGGCCAATGACGTCCATGGGCAGCGGGAAGACCACGGTCGAGTTCTGGTCGGCGCCCAGCTCCAGCAGGGTCTGCAGGTAACGCAGCTGCAGGGAGGCGGGGGACTGGCTCAGAATGTCGGATGCTTCCTTCAGCTCGCTCGAAGCCTCCAGCTCACCGCGTGCCGAAATGATCTTTGCGCGGCGCTCACGCTCAGCCTCAGCCTCGCGTGCCATGGCGCGCTGCATAGCCTCGGGAATCTCAACGTCCTTAATTTCGACGAGCTCCACCTGAATACCCCACGGCTCGGTGCGCGAACCGATGATGGAACGCAGGTCCTCGTTCAGGTCCTCGCGGTGTGCGAGCAGGGTGTCCAGGTCAACGCGACCGAGCAGGGAACGCAGGGTGGTCTGCGCGATCTGGCTGGTGGCAATCGGGTAGTTCTCAACCTCAAGCACCGCGTTCTTGGCGTTGGTAACGCGGAAGAGGACCACGGCGTTCACGCGGGCGGGAACGTTGTCCTTGGTGATGACTTCCTGCGGGGGAATGGTCAGGGTGATGACACGCATATCAACGCGCTGCAGGGAGTCGACGAGGGGGAAGACGATGTTCAGGCCGGGCTTCAGTTCCGAGCGCAGGTGACCGAAGCGGAAAGAGATGCCACGCTCGTATTCGGGGATGACGCGGAACATACGAATCAGAATAAAAAGAACAATGACGGCAACTGGGATGAGGATAGTTGCCAAAGTGACGGGATCCATGGTTTTCCTTCACAAGTATTGGGGGAGGACGGTATGTGTGCCCACCTGCCCGCGCCTCGTACGGTTCAGGTAGTAGGGGTGTAGGTAGTGGGTGTTGCCCGGTACCGGGCTGTGTGGGGAGTTTGGGAGGGGAATTTTCCGTCCCGGCGCACGTCGCGGCGGGTCGGCGCCTCGGCGGTACCCCGCATGGAAAACCTCAAAAGAGGAATAAAAGAGAATTCCATGCAGGGTAGCCGCCGAAGCTAACAGACGGGACCAGCCAGCCGGTCAGCCGCCGGAACGGAAAAACTTGTGCAGCGCTACTTCTTCGCCATCTGCTCTGCCAGCTTTTCAGCCGCCTCAACCTCAGCCAGGTTCTGCTCCTGCAGGACCTCATTCGTGGTCTTGTGCAGTCGCTTAACCGAGGTACCGGTACCGCTCCAGGCGGGGCGGTCCGGGTCGAGGGCAGAGGTACGAACCGGCAGGGTCGCATCCGCAATCATCTGCTTGCGGGTCTGCTCGGTACGGCGCTTACGCTCATTCGAAACGCCACCCCACTTCGCCGCGAAACGGTCCATCTTCACGTTCACCGATTCGTCGGCGGTGGATGCGTGAATATGCTTCGGATCGTTCTCGAAGTTCGCGGGGGAACGCATGAGCTTCACAGCCAGCGGGTAGGTCAGCGAGAGGCAGACCACCGCGGCGGCACCCTCCACCAGAAGCTCCAGCGGGGAGTGCCAGACGATGGCGGCACCAATCAGGATGACCACACCCAGCAGCGACACGGCAACCGCCAGTCCACGGTGGAAACGACCCGACTCGGAGTAAGGCCATTCATCCACTTCGCGGGTGAGCTCGCGGCCGTTTGCCGAGACGGTGCAGCTGTCCTTAATCGGGCAGGTGTTGCACACGCTGGGCTTGGCGCGGTAACGCATCACTCGGTTGTCCGAGTCGAATGCGGTCGCCCACAGCCACTGGTCTTCGGGGCAGAGCCACGCGTCGCTCTCTTCGTGGTAGGTGAACCCGAAGGTTCGCGCCGCCACCATGCGCTGGCTGGTGCGCTTGGCGAGAATATCGAAGCCCCAACCCACGGCGACCAGGCCCAGCGCGTACACGCAGGCAAGCCACACGAGGAAAGAAACTCCAGCAATCTGCTCAGGCATGGTTAGCCTCGACGATCGCTACGGTAGGGGCTGGTCTGCTCGGGCAGCTCCTCGGCAGCCTTAGCGCCGGCGAACTCTGCGATGCGAGCATCCTCAACTACCTCGTACAGCGGAGGTTCGGGCAGCTCCAGGACGGTTTCCTTAGCGTTCTTGGAGAAGATCTCCTTGAGAGCCAGCAGCGCCAGCTTGATCAGCGGGATGATGCCGACCAGGAAGATGACGTCACCGGGCATACGCATCCAACCCATCACGGCGGAAGCACCGTCGTGGATGAACGCGAAGGAACGAGCCTCGTAGTAGCCCTCACCAACGGACTTGTACAGCTGAGCGATACCCAGCGGCAGCAGCGAGATGAAGGACATCCACAGCAGACCGATGTTCAGGGTCCAGAAGGAGAACTTCAGACCCTTCTCAGGCCACTTGTCCTCAGGGATCAGGTAGCGCAGACCAAACACCGCGAACGCGATGGCGAGCATACCGTACACACCCATCATGGATGCGTGTGCGTGGTTTGCGGTCAGCGCGGTACCAATCTCGAAGTAGGACACGATCGGCAGGTTGATGAGGAAGCCGAACACGCCCGCGCCGAGGAAGTTCCAGAAGCCCACAGCAATCAGGAACATAACAGCCCAACGGTGCGGGAAAGGCTTGGTGCGGTTGGAGTACTGGCGAGCACCCAGCTGCATGAAGCCCCATGCCTCAACGGTCAGGAAGGTCAGCGGGATAACCTCAGCTGCGGAGAAGAACGCACCGAATGCCATCTGCTCGGAGGGGGTACCGACGAAGTAGGTGTGGTGCAGAGTACCGATCACACCACCGACGGAGTAGAGCACGGCGTCCATCATGATGATGGCGATTGCGATGCGCTCGCGGACCACGCCGAGCAGCACGAAGATGTACGCCACCATCACGGTGGTGAACAGTTCGAGGAAGTCCTCCACCCAGAGGTGAACCACCCAGAAGCGCCAGAATTCGGCGACGGTCACGTGAGTACGCTGACCTGCGAGCAGGCCGACCGCGTAGAACATGGGGATGGCGAGGCCGGAGAAGAGGAACAGCCACGGCAGGGAGGTCTTCTTCGAGCCCTTCAGGCGGGAGGAGAGGGTACGCCAGACGATGACAATCCAGATGAACATACCCGCGGTGAGCAGGATCTGGAAGAATCGCGGCAGGTCCAGGAACTCCCACTGCTGCGAGAAGAAGCCGGTGAGTTCCTTGGGGATGAGGCCCTTCTGAGAGAACCATTCGTTCAGCAGCGAGCCGAGGACCACGAAGACCACGGCGCCGATGAGAACGTAGGTGAGCAGGCCCTGCTTCTTGGGTTCGCGGCGGGTAATGAGCGGGGCAATGAAGATACCGCCCGCCAGGAACGCGCCTGCGGTCCAGAAGAGGGAGAGCTGAAGGTGCCAGGTTCGAGATACCGTGTAGGGCAGCAACTGGCCCATGTCGATACCGAAGAAGCCGGTGAGTTCTTCACGGTAGTGCTCGGTGAGCGCACCCACCAGAGCCTGCAGCAGGAACAGCACCAGGATGGTTGCGAAGAGCAGGCAGGCTGCCTTCTGCGAGGGGGTCAGGCGAACTTCGTCGGGCTGACGGAAGTCGAGGACGGGTGCCTCTTCTGCGTGCCAGCCGATAGCGCGGGACCAGCGGCCGTAGATGGCGAACATCAGACCGGTACCACCGATGAGGGCAATCAGGGAGAGTGCCGACCAGACCATCAGATCCGCGGTGGGCTTGTTGTCCACGTTGGGTTCGGAGGGCCAGTTGTTGGTGTAGGAGTAGGGCTGGTCGGGGCGGTCTGCCGCCGATGCCCATGCGGTCCAGCCGAAGAATGCGACGAGGTCGTGCAGTTCTTCGTCGTTCTTAATGGCGTCGGGGAACAGGCCCTGCGAGGTGTCGCCCTTCATCAGGGTTTCGCGGTAGTGCTTGAGCATGAGCTGGTAGCCCTTGGTCTCACCAGCGGACCAGGTGATGGTCTTAGTCTGCTCGTCGTACTTGTTCTCCTTGCGCCACTCGTTCTTGACGAGTTCGCGGGGGTCCTGCTTGCCCTGTTCACGGTACTCCTTGACGGCAGCATCGGTGGTCAGGCGCAGGTATTCTGCAGTGTAGTCGGGGCCGAGGTAGGCGCCGTGGCCCAGGACGGAGCCGTACTGCTGCAGACCGCGTCCCTGGAAGAGTTCCTGACCGTGCAGGATCTGTTCCTGGGTTGCGATTACTTTGCCGTCATTGCCGACAATTTTGTCGGGTAGCGGCATGGAGAGTGCGTAGGTGCGCATTGCAAGGACTGCCATGATGGTGAAGCCCAGGAGCATCACAAACGCAACAGCCTGTACCCAGCCTTTTCCGGCATAGGCACCGACCGTGTCTGAGCGGCGGGCAATCTTTGCTGCCTCCGCACGCGAGACGGGTTTTGTAGCCATAGTGTATGTCTCCAGTGTGCGTGGAATTTTTAGGTGGAGTGGTTCCGACGCACATCCGCTGGAGGGGCGGCTCACTATGTTCAGGGTGAATCGTCCTTGAGGGAGGTGCGACAGCCCACCCTTGTTTCATTTTTGCATATTAAATGCGTATTTATAAAACCTTGCTGACGTAGCGTCATAATGTGACACGGCTATTTGGCGGGGAAATCTGCAATCACAAGGCGGAAAACCTGAAATATTACGTTGAGGTTGAACTCTTAGCTTCTGTGCTACTTTCCCGCCCGCAACGGGAGAGGAGGTGGTAGGGGGAAAGTCGTGCAGGCTCCCTCAACTGGGGCTTCGGCTCGGGCTCCCGCCGGGGCTCTTGCCGGGCCTCTCGCTGGAATTGTTGGCGGGAGGCGCATCCCAGCATGTGGAAGGGGAGCGCGGCACCTTCCACGTACCTACACTCGTGTGTGGAATAATAAAACCCGACGCTACTAAACACAGTACAAATTTTTGCGGTGCAGATTATTGCAGTACAGATTTTGTGCTCTTTGGCGGCGTATATTCAGAAGGGGTCACTCACCCCGCATCCACGGCGGGTCGCCGCCACAGCCCGCAATCTATCGGCACCTCAGGAGAGTTCACGTGCTTCTCTACAAATCCACCCAGAAAGCAATCACCGGAATCCTGCGCACCGTCTTCCGCGCCCGCGTGACCGGACTCGAAAACTTCCCCGCCACCGGCCCGGTGATTGTCGCCTCCAACCACCTGTCTTTCCTGGACTCCATCATTATTTCTGCCATGATGCCGCGCCGCGTGGCGTTCCTCGCCAAGGCGGAGTACGTGAACACCCCCGGCACGCGCGGCAAGATGATGAAGGCATTCTTCGAAGCCGTGGACATTATTCCCGTGAACCGCTCCGACCGTTCCGAGTCGCTCAAGGCGCTCGACATCGCCCTGGAGAAGCTGCAGGAGGGCAAGGTCTTCGGCATTTACCCCGAGGGCACCCGCTCCCGCGACGGCTACCTGTACCGCGGCAAGATTGGTGTGGCGTGGCTGGCGCACATGACCGGCGCGCCCGTGGTGCCGGTCGGTCTGATTGGCACCGACCGCCTGCAGAAGCCCGGTTCGAACATGATTTACCCGCGCCGCTTCACGATTCGTGTGGGCAAGCCGCTCTACTTTGAGAAGACCGGCGAGAAGATGACCGGCAAGCAGCGCCGCGTCACCACCGACGCGATTATGGACGAGATTGCTCAGCTGTCCGGTCAGGCGCGAAAGCACGAATACAACGTTTCGCCCTCAGCCGCACGTGACGCAGGCTAGGGCACACGCCGCCTATACCGCGTAGACTTAAACCGCGCATTCACGCACCGACCCCCGCGTTATGGGGGAGATGGGTGTAGGATGCGCGGTTTGTCGTATGCGCAGCACCGTAAAGCCCAGTAGAGAGCCCCAGTAGAGCGAGGAGAAAGTACCCATGGCAGAGCCTTCCAGCTACCGCCCCGCCCCCGGCGAAATCCCTACCGACCCGGGCGTTTACCGTTTTCGCGATGCTGACGGCCGCGTCATCTACGTGGGTAAGGCGAAGAACCTGCGCAACCGCCTCAACAGCTATTTTGCGTCCCCGCAGACGCTGAGCCCGAAGACCTACGCGATGGTGCACACCGCCGCCAGCGTGGAGTGGACCGTGGTTGCGAGCGAAATGGAATCGCTGCAGCTCGAGTACACCTGGATTAAGGAGTTTTCGCCGCGCTTCAACATTGCGTTCCGTGACGATAAGTCGTACCCGTACCTGGCGATTACGGTCAATGACGTGTACCCGCGCGCGATGGTGACTCGCGGTGAGCGTCGTAAGGGCGTGCGCTATTTTGGTCCGTATTCGCAGGCGTGGGCGATTCGTGAAACCCTGGATGCGCTGCTGCGCGTGTTCCCTGTGCGTACCTGTACGAACGGCGTGTTTAACCGTGCGAAGAATAGTGGCCGCCCGTGCCTGCTCGGTTATATCGATAAGTGCACGGCGCCGTGCGTGGGCAAGATTAGCCCCGAGGAGCATCGCGAGTTGGCGCGTGGGCTGACCCGTTTCATGGCGGGTGGCGCTGAGAAGCATATTGCGCAACTGACCGCGGAAATGAAGGAAGCCGCCGCCGAGATGGACTTTGAGCGTGCCGCCATTCTTCGCGACGATATTGCCGCGCTGACTAAGGCGTTTGAGCGTAACGCGGTGGTGCTCGGCGCGACCGTGGACGCCGACCTGTTCGCCTACGCTGAGGATGACCTGGAGGCGTCCGTACAGGTGTTCTTCGTGCGCGGCGGCAGGATTCGCGGCCAGCGCGGCTGGATTGTGGAGAAGGTCAACGACAGTACCGACGCGCAGCTCATCGAGCAGCTGATCGCGCAGGTGTACAGCGATATTGCGGCGAGCCTCGCCTCCCAGAAGGACGCCGAGAAGAGCCTGAACAGCTACGATATTCCGCGCTCCGTGCTGGTGCCGGTGGAGCCCGAGAATAAGGAGCAGTTGGCGTCCTGGCTGGCGGAGGTGCGCGGCGGCCCGGTGGAAATTAGCGTCCCGCAGCGCGGTGACAAGGCAGAACTCATGAAGACGGTTGCCGAGAACGCTCGCCAGTCGCTGACCCTGCACAAGAGCCGCCGGGCCGGCGATTTGACCACCCGCAGCGCCTCCCTTGTGGAGCTGCAGGAAGCGCTGGAGTTGCCGGACCCGCTGCTGCGCATCGAGTGTTACGACATTTCGCATGTGCAGGGCACGAACGTGGTCGCGTCCATGGTCGTCTTTGAGGACGGCATGCCCGCGAAGAACGCCTACCGCACCTACAGCATTACCGGCGACGCCGCGCGCGACGATACCGCCAGCATGTACGACGTCATCACCCGCCGTTTCAAGAGGCACCTGGCGCAGCAGGCGGAACGCGAAGCAGCCCCCGTGCGTTCCGGCGAGATTGACGCCTCCACTCCCGAACCGGCGAAGTTTGCCTACCCGCCGAACCTCGTGCTCGTGGACGGCGGCCCGCCGCAGGTTGCTGCAGCCTCCGCCGCGCTGAGCGACCTGGGCATCACGGATGTGTACGTTGCCGGCATCGCTAAGCGCCTGGAGGAACTGTGGCTGCCGGACGACGACTACCCGGTCGTGTTGCCGCGCACCTCGCAGGCGCTGTACCTGGTGCAGCGCATCCGCGATGAGGCGCACCGTTTCGCTATCACCTTCCACCGTTCTAAGCGCGGTAAGGCGATGGTCGCCTCCGCCTTGGATGAGGTGCCCGGTCTGGGCGAGGTGAAGCGTTCCGCGCTGATTAAGCATTTCGGGTCGGTGGCTCAGATTAAGCAGGCGAGCGCTGAGGAGCTGACGGCGGTGCCGGGTATTGGCCCGGCGTTGGCTCAGAAGATTCTGGCGGCGCTGACCTAATCCTCTGGCTGGCACTGGCCTAAGTGCCTGCTGGCGCTGAGTGAAGGCCCGCCCGGGGTGTGAATGCAACACCCCGCCTCGTAATAGCGCTTAACAAACGTGTCATAATTGAAGGAAACCGTCATCATTACGAGCGCGCTATCTTCGCGCGCCCTCAACCAGTAGAGTGGAAACCGTGAGTAATAACCATCTGCGCCTATTCACCAGCGAGTCGGTGACTGAAGGCCACCCCGATAAGATTTGTGACCAGATTTCTGACGCCATCCTCGACGGCATCATCGCCCAGGATCCCGCAGCGAACGTTGCTGTGGAGACCATGGTAACCACCGGGCAGGTGCACGTTGCGGGTGAGGTGACCACCTCCAGCTACGTCGAAATTCCCTCCATCGTGCGCGAGACCATTCTGGGTATCGGCTACGATTCTTCTACCCGCGGCTTCGACGGTGAGTTCTGCGGCGTGTCTGTCTCCATTGGCGAGCAGTCCCCGGACATTAACGCCGGCGTGTACGAGTCCCTCGAGGTTCGTCAGGGTATCGCCGCTGACGAGTACGACCGCCAGGGTGCGGGCGACCAGGGCATCATGTTCGGTTACGCTTCGAACGAGACCAACGTGCTGATGCCCGCCCCGATTTGGCTGGCGCACCGCCTCTCTGAGCGTCTGACCAAGGTCCGTAAGGACGGCCTGCTGACCGAGCTGCGCCCCGACGGCAAGACCCAGGTCACCCTCGGCTACGATTCGAACAACGTGCCCGTTTCCGTGGACACCGTGGTTGTTTCGAGCCAGCACACCGCAAGCTACGACCTGGCTGACCTGCGTGCAGACATTGAGAAGCACGTTATCGCACCGGTCCTGGGCAGCGTCGAGCTGGATTCCTCCAACGCTAAGTTCATTGTGAACCCCGCTGGCCGCTTCGTTCAGGGCGGCCCCGTGGGTGACGCCGGTCTGACCGGCCGCAAGATTATTGTGGACACCTACGGCGGTTCGGCTCGTCACGGTGGTGGCGCGTTCTCCGGTAAGGACCCGTCGAAGGTGGACCGTTCCGCAGCGTACGCAATGCGTTGGGTTGCGAAGAACATTGTGGGTGCCGGTCTTGCTGACCGCGCCGAGGTTCAGGTTGCGTACGCTATCGGCCAGGCAGCGCCGGTCGGTCTGTACGTTGAAACCTTCGGCACCGAGAAGGTCGACCCGATCAAGATTGAGAAGGCTGTGCGTGAGGTCTTCGACCTGCGCCCGCTGGCAATCATTAACGAACTGGATCTGCGCCGCCCCATCTACAAGAAGACCGCAGCTCACGGCCACTTCGGCCGCACCGAGCCGGAATTCACCTGGGAGCGCCTGAACCGCGTGGATGCACTGCGTTCGGCAGTGTCCTCTTCCTAATATCTGTCAGGGTCAAGGAGCACGCTGATTCGGGTGACTCAGAGCAGTTCTGAATCGAACTCTTCGGCACCGTTGGGTGCTCAGCAGGAATCCCTGCAACAGCTTGACCTGTTGCAGGGATTTCCTGCTCTTCGTGATGCCCTGATTCCTACCGCCCCGGAGCCGGTGAATGTTGCCGCTGAGCTGGAGGCGAGCGGCGTGCCGAACCCCGTGGCGCGTGTGCGCGTGGATAGCACCCTGCCGCAGGTGGACCGCACGTTCGACTACCGTGTGCCCGCCGAGCTGAGCGAGGATGCGGTGCCCGGCGCCCGCGTGCGCGTGCTGTTCAACGGCCACGAGATGACCGGATACATTGAGGAGCGCGCTGCCACGACCGATTGGACGCGCACCTCGCTGCTGCCGCTCAAGTCGGTGCTGTCGCGTGTGCCGTCTGTTGCGCCCGAAATTTTTGCTCTGGCGGAGGCGCTTGCCGACCGTTACGCCTCCACGGTGGCGAACGTGCTGCGCCTGGCGGTGCCGCCGCGCATTGCCGCGCTGGATAAGAAGTACGCGCCTCTTCTGCCGGGTTATGAGTCGGCGTATTTGGGGGAATCTGTTCCCAATAGCATCCCGGAAAATGCGGGGGAGAAGCCGCAGGAAAACGCTCCCGAGCATGAAGCCCCCGAGCACGCGGCTCCCAACAATACAGAGCCTGAGACTGCAGCCACCTCCGCGTCTCCTGCAGAAACCGACCCCTACGCCTGGCTTGCCACCCCTGGCGCGCCCGCGCCCTTCGTGCTGGACCCGCCGGCACTGAACCCGGACGCGCCGGATGCCGCCTCCGTCTTCTCCGATTACGAGAACGGTGCGGAGTTCATTGAGGATGTTGCCGCCGGTGCCGCAACCCGCGCCGTGATGACGGTTCTTCCGGGCCACCTGGAGCACACGTGGGCGGATGTTTTGGCGACCGCGCTCGCTACGGCTGCTGCGAGTGGTCGCGGTGCTATTGCGGTGGTTCCGACCGCTAAGAACCTGGATCTTCTGGAGGCGGCGCTCGCCGAGCGTCTGCCCGCTGATTCGTTTGTGCGTTTGAGTTCTGATTCGACTCCGCATACTCGCTATCACGGTTTTGTGAAGGCGCGTTTGGGTCGGGTTCCGGTGGTGATTGGTACCCGTGCCGCCGCGTATGCGCCGGTGGCTAATCTGGGTTTGGTGGTGTGCTGGGATGATGGCGATTCTTCGCTGTTGGAGCAGCGCGCCCCGTATTGTCATGCCCGTGATGTGTTGCTTCTGCGTGCTTCGGCTGAGAATACTGCGGCGCTGTTTGCTGGGTTCAGCATGAGTAGTGAGGCGGCGCGTCTGGTGCGTACCCGCTGGGCGTCTCATGTGCGTGCGCCGCGTGCGTTGGTGCGTGATTATTCGCCGCGTATTTTTTCGACCGGGTCGGAGTTTGAGCTGGCGCGTGACCCGTTGGCGGCGATGGCGCGTATTCCGCATTTGGCGTTTGAGCATGCTCGTCGTGCGTTGGCGCGTGGTCCTGTGTTGGTGCAGGTGGCGCGTAGCGGTTATATTCCGTCGTTTTCGTGTGAGCGTTGCCGCATGCCGGCGCGTTGTGGCGAGTGTAGCGGCCCGTTGTCGGTGGCTTCGGGGTCGTCGGTTCCGTCGTGTTCGTGGTGCGGTCATTTGGCGCAGCAGTGGCGTTGTTCGGAGTGTGGTTTTACGCATTGGCGTTATTCGGCGGCGGGTGCGACTCGTACGGCTGAGGAGCTGGGTCGTGCGTTCCCGAATGTTCCGGTGATTTCTTCGGCGGGCGATCATGTGCGGGCGTCGGTTGGGCCTGAGCCTGCGCTGGTGGTGGCGACTCCTGGTGCTGAGCCGGTGGCTTTTGGTGGTTACGCGGCGGCGCTTCTTCTTGATGCCGATAAGATGCTTCGTTTTGATTCGTTGCGTGCCCCGGAGGCGGCTCTGCGTCGCTGGTTGAATGCGGCAGCATTGGTTCGTCCGGCGGCTCTTGAGGGTACGGTGGTGACGACTGCTTCGCCGTCGCCGGTTGAGCAGGCGCTGGTGCGTTGGGATCCGGCGTGGTTTGCACGCGAGGAGCTGGAGGAGCGCGCCCAGACGGGTTTGCCTCCGGCGGTTCGTACGGCTGCGGTGACCGGTGCGGAGGCGGATGTTCGCGCCTTCATGGAGGAGTTCTTGGGCTCTTCTGCGCTGCCGGAGCGGGTGCGTGAGCAGTTGCGTATTGTGGGTCCGGTTCCTCTGGATCAGGGATATTTTGCCTGGTCGGAGTCTCTTGTTGAGGATTCTGAGGAGGCGCCGGTGAGGGGTGATTGGCGTACCCTGTTGTTCTTCTCGTACGGCATTGCCCAGCAGGTGACGCATGAGTTGCGTGCTACGCGTGCGACGATTGCGGCGTTGAAGAAGAACGTGGGGGAGCGGCCGGTTCAGATTCGTTGTGACGGTCTGGACGTGCTGTAGTGTTCTAGTGAGGAGCGGTTTTCGCTCCGGGTTTGGTGTTGAGCACGCGGGTCTGCGGGCGCGTTGTGCGCAGAGGAGGTGAGAGGCGTGTCGAAGGTGCCTCATCTGCTGAAGGGTAGTGCGCTGCCCGACGGTGAGCAGCGGCGACTGGCTGAGTATGCTTCTGCGCATCCGAAGAGTGCCCTGCACCGCAAGGGTAAGCACCATGATGCGGCGGTGCTGCTAATTCACGGTATCGGCTATCAGAATCACGGCGAGACGCTCGCGTATTTTGGTAAGCCGGTGGCGGATAGCGTGCAGACTCTGCTGGCGCTGAACACGGGCGCCGACTCTGCTGACCCTGAAAATACCCCCGCCGAGGAGACTCCCGCGCGGGTGCGGGTTGAGGTGATTCCTGACGGCGATACCCTCCCGCCTGCCACTGAGGTGAACCCGACGAGCCACCACAGCGAGCTGACGTATTCGTTGACGATTGAGCGCACGGAGTACCCTGCCGACCCGGTTGAGGAAAGCCCGGAGGTTGAAGCGAACTCCGCTCAGGAAGAACCAGCCGAAGCCTCCGAGCCCAAAGAATCTGCAAGAATCAGTCTGCCAAAAGTAGAACTTCCGAAGGTAGAGCTGCCCAGGGTGGAACTTCCTAAAGTGGAGTTACCCAAGGTGGAACTTCCTAAAGTGGAACTCCCTAAGATTGATCTGCCGAAAATTGAGCTTCCCAAGGTAGAACTCCCAAACATCGAGCTACCCAACATTGAGTTACCGCGCCTGCCCCAGCCGAAGCCTCGCCCGGTTCGCACAGTCACTCGCCGTAGCCTCCTCTTTCAGGAGGGCTTCTGGCGGCCTCGGCATTACCGCCCGTTGAAGGAGCATTTGCCCTGGTTGGCGTCGGTTTTGCCGCTGTTTTTAATGTTCTGCTTCTACTATGAGCGCCCCGGCGCGACCTGGCGTGAGCGTGCCGGGCATCTGTTGCGTTCTACGGCGCGGTTTGTGAACGTAGCGCTGTGGCTGGTGCTGGCGGCTATGGCGCTCATGACGTTCCGCGATGCTTTTGTGGCGTCCCTGGGCACTCCACAGGGTGCATTTACGGGTCTGGCGGCGGCGCTCGGCCTGGGTATTGTGGGCTGGGTTTTGGCTCGTCGTGCCCGCGAACTGTGGGAGCTGATGAAGGCTATTTCGACTCAGCTGATTCAGACGGCGACCAGCCCGGACTCGCGCGATTTGGAGCGTATTTATGCGCGTCTGGATCGTCAGCTGGACGATTTGAGTTCCCGTAGCGACGCGGTGGGTATTATTGCCCATTCGCAGGGCGGCTATTTGAGCTATGAGCTTCTGCGTCGTCGTGCGGCGGCGGGTAAGAAGCCGATTCGTTTCTTCTACGGCCTGGGTAGTGGCGTGGTGCCGATTAGCATTATCGCTAGTGACCGTAACGACATTCCTGCGCCCCTGGACGCTGCGGGCGGCTACCGTAACCGTGCGATGCTGCTGTGGGTGAGCGTGGCCGCGGCGTTCTCCTGGCTGGTGGAGGCGTCCCTGCTGTTTGGCCCGTATCGTTCACTGCTGCATCATACGATGCTGGTTCCGCTGGCGTTGAGCGTGGTGCCGCTGGTTGCGAGCGTGCCGGGCGCCTTGAAGGGGCGGGTGCGCATCGTTCGCAAGAAAAGTGCCTCCGTAAATACCTCCGCAAAGGCCCCGGTGGATGTGCGCCTGGTGAACCCGTACGGCACACGCGCCTACGTGAAGTGGCTGATTTCGGTGCTCTTCGTGCACGGCGTTTTCATGCTGTACGCGGTGTTCATGCTACTGCTGGCTCAGCTGCGTGTTGAGGGCGTGGTCCCTGAGCTGACCGCCGCCTCCGTGGCGTTTTGGGGTGCGCTGATTCTGGTGCTCATGATGTCGGTGCGTAGCGCCTGCCACCTGTATGTGCGCGCCTACGCGCCGATGCTGCAGGATCTTGATGTGGCTGACCGGTGCGAGATTTCCGCTCGTGGTGACAGCATTGGCAGGTCGAATATTACTCAGCCCGCTGATGTGGACGTCAGCTTTGTGACCCTGCCGGGCCCGTCGGTGAATAGTCACATGCAGTATTTTGATGCGTGTTCGCCGGTGCCGTTGATGCTTGCGCACCGCCTGGTGCCGCACATGATGCCGGAGGGTGAGCAGACGCAGAAGGCGGCGGCTTTCACCGATATTGGTGCGGAACTGAACTGCGGTTTTGCGCGCGTGAAGAAGTGGATGCGCACCATGCATTACGGGCTGTATGCGGTGCTTCTGCTGATGCTGTCGGTGCTGCTGAATGTGGCGTCGCCGGTGAGCCTGTCCGCGTTGACTGGGCTCGATACCTCGCGCCTGCATTCGGAGGGATTCGACCGTCTGGTGGCGGATGCTCAGCAGCTGCGCGAGCAGGCGGGTTCTTCGGATCTGCTGCTGTGGATTCTGGTCAGCATTTTTGTGGTGGAGGCGCTGCTGATGATGGTGCTTTCGCCGTGGACTCAGCGGCGTTTGCAGCGTGCGTTCATGATGCGCAAGGTGGACCGTACGGGTCAGCTGAGCGAGTTCAATCCTTTGCCGATGGTGACGGCTCTTCTGGGTCTGGACGGTGAGGATGAAGACGCTGAGGATACAGAGGAACATAACCCCGCAGGGGAGAAAAAGCAGGAGAGTAAAGCAGGGCAGAGCGCTGTAGTTTAGGGTGCTTAGGCGGTGCCGTTGGAAGGGCACCCCAGAATTTTTATGCATTCGTGTGCACCTAAGATTTGCTGGGGTTTGGCTGATTCTAATTGGCGTAGTCTCCGTATCCACGGTAATATATTCAGCACTGCGGATACTATTTCGGCGCTTGTCGAGGTGGTATTGGCGGTATCTATCACTCAATTTCGCGTACGCCTCACAACCGTGCGCACCAACGAAAGATGAATACTGGTGACTCAGACTATGATCACCCCCGCATACGAACCTGCATGCGGCGGGTCTGCTTCTGTACACAATTACGGCGTCACGCACCCGGACCCCGTGTTGCTTTCCGACATGACCAGCGCAGAACGAGGAGCTGTTTACCGCTACTTGGCGCGCTTCGCTGAGCTGGATGACGCAAAGATTTTCTACGCGTACGGTCACGCTTACGAGCTGGCTCGTAAGGATGCCGAGCGCGGTCTCTACGCAACTATGGCGTAGCCTGCATTATTAGCTTTTGAAATGCTGCTGCACTCTTTACGAGTGCGGCAGCATTTCTGCTTTTCAGGCTGGCTTTCGGACCGGCTTTCGGGCGGGTTGAGCTCGGCTGGGAACGGGCGACTATACGCCTTTATGAAGCCACTGATTTCTTCCTGACAACCGGGTATGTGTCCACTATGGGGTTGTTCCCTCATGGTTCTTGAACATTGGTTAGCTCTTGGGTACTTTAGAGGTATCACAACCACTTCTGTGAAGAGACTTCCGGTGTTCTCCGTAGGTTCTTTTCGCGGTGTACCCTCCGGTTGCGTCTGCATTGTTGCGGCGCTCCACTAAGAAACGCCCTAAGGAAAGGTACTCACCGATGAGTTTCACCAATATCACCTCTGATTACGAGCCCGAGTTCGGCGATTCGGCACCGGCCCGCGACAACGGCATTACTCACCCGGATGCTGTGTTGCTGTCCTCGATGACGAAGGCTCAGCGTGGCGCGGTGTGCCGTTACCTGGCTCGTTTTGCTGAGCTGGATGATGCGAAGATTTTCTACGCGTACGGTCATGCGGATGAGCTGGCTGCGAAGGAGTCGGCACGCGGCGCGTACATGTAAGGACTCCTGCTCCGGTTTGGTTCTGTGGCGGTTCGCTACACACTTCCTCCGCGCCTACGCAGGGAACCCGCCCTCGCAGAGCTCGGGCACCCTGAGGGCGCTTCCGGAAGGTGCAGCCTCGCCGCCCCTGTATAGGAAACATACCTACCGACGACCACAAACCAAATACGAGAATGCCGCCTCACCCTCCCGAGTTTCGGGGGAGTGCGGCGGCATTTCCTTTTCACCGTAGAGGTGAGGCTGATTTTTGGGCTTTGAGTGTGCGCCGACAAGGCTTTATGCCAGTTTTTGCTTCGCATTTTTATATAATGGGTGAGGCTGGCCGCAGGAGGTCAGTGCCATTGTATGACGACGTACGTACATCTAGTTTCAAGGAGGAAGACTATGGCAGAAGAGTTGCCACAGAATTCATCAAGGCCTCAGGCTACATCGCAAGATTCTGGTGTTAGTTCTGAGGGGCAATTGTCTAACTCGACAGGGAAAAGTGCTACAGTGCAGAGCAATCAAAACTCTCAAGCACCAACCACCCAAAACAATAAGAATAATAAAAAATATGACTTAGGCGTCCTTTTCGTGCATGGAATTGGAACCCAAAAGCCCGGAGATACTTTCAATGCAATGT